>NZ_JARESR010000019.1:0-149519 GCF_046028015.1 Paraburkholderia sp. RL17-383-BIF-A
CGACATCGCGCGCCGTTTCAGCGAAGATTGCCGCAATCTCGGCATCAAGATTCACGGCACCTTCATTCTCGGTCTGCCCGGCGAGACGCAGGACACGATCCAGAAGACGATCGAATACGCCAAGGAGATCAATCCGCACACGATCCAGGTGTCGCTCGCCGCGCCGTATCCCGGCACCAGGCTTTACAACGAGGCCGTTGAAAACGGCTGGCTCGAAGAGAACAAGGTGATCAACCTCGTCAGCAAATCAGGCGTGCAGCTCGCGGCGATCGGCTATCCGCACCTGTCGCGCGACGAGATCTACCATCAGCTAGAAAACTTCTATAAGCGTTTCTATTTCCGGCCGTCGAAGATCTGGGAAATCCTGCGCGAGATGCTGACGAGCTGGGACATGATGAAGCGGCGCTTGCGTGAAGGCGTCGAATTCTTCCGTTTCCTGCGCGCGCACGAGGCATGAACGACACTGATCGCTTGCGTCAACGGATGCTGATTATCACGGCCGACGACTTCGGCTTGCATCCTCGCGTAAACGAAGCGGTTGAACTCGCCCACCGGCACGGCGTCTTGACCGCAGCGAGTCTGATGGTGGGCGCGCCTGCGGCCGAGGACGCAGTTGCGCGCGCCCGCTCGCTTCCCCAGCTGTGCGTCGGCTTGCATCTTGTCCTCGCCGATGGCACGGCTCTGCTGCCACGCGAGGTGATTCCCGCACTGGTGAACGCAGAAGGCCGGTTCGGCAGCAACATGGTGCGCGACGGCTTCCGCTTCTATTTTCTGCCACACGTTCGCGCACAGCTTGCTCTCGAAATTCGCGCGCAGTTCGCGGCGTTCGCGAAGACGGGCTTGCCACTCGATCATGTCAACACGCACAAGCATTTTCACCTGCATCCAACTGTGCTCTCGCTGATCATCGAGATCGGGCGCGACTTTGGAATGCGCGCGATGCGACTGCCGATCGAGCGCAATGCACCCCTCTGGTTGCGGCCATGGATGAGCCTGGTGCGCAGCCGGCTCGACCGCGCCGGCATCGCACACAACGACTATGTGGTCGGACTCGCGGACACCGGGCGCATGAGCGAATCGGCCTGGCTTGCCGCGCTCGAAGGGCTGCCGGGCGGTGTCGGCGAAATCTATTGTCACCCTGCCACATCGGGCGACGCTCCATTGACGCCCGGCATGCAGTCGTACCGTCACGCGGATGAACTCGACGCGCTGCTATCCCCGTGCGTGGCACAGGCGATCGGTGCCGCGCGTGCGACGCGGGGCGGTTTTGTCGATTTGCTCGCAAGGCGCGTGCAATCGACATGAAATGGCTGCGTTGGATAGGATTGCCGCTCGGCATTGCGATACTTATCGCGCTCGTATTGCATGAAGGTGCGGGCGATGTCATGCACGTCATCACTAAAGCCGGACTCGGGCTGCTGTGGTTGCTGCCGCTACACGCATTGCCATTGTTGCTCGACGCCTATGCGTGGTATCTGTTGCTGGGCAAGCGGGCCTCGTTGCCGTTTCTCTGGTGGGTCGCGACCGTGCGCGAGTCGGTCAGCCGATTGCTGCCGGTCGCGAGCATTGGCGGCGAATTCGTCGGAATCGGTCTAGCACGCTGGCGCATCCGGGACGCGAGCGCGGTCAGTGCGTCGGTCGTCGTCGAGGTGCTGGTCACGATGGCCGTGCAATACGCGTTTGCTGCGCTTGGGCTCGTACTGATCGCCATATCCACGCATCAAGTCAGCGCGATAAAGACGATCGGGCTCGCTTTGGCGCTCTCACTGCCGTTGCCGGTCCTGACGGCCGTACTCCTTCGTCGTGGCCGGCTATTTCACAGGATCGAGCGCTTCGCAGCGAGACTGTTGGGCCACGCGCACCCCTTGCTGCGCGATATCGACGGAAAGCGGCTCGATGCGGATATCGACGCACTGATGTCGCGCACGGGCCTGCTTCTGGGCGCTTTCCTCTGGCAATTCTCCGGCTACGTTGTGGGCGCGTTCGAAACATATTGGGCTCTGTCCATGCTGGGGCATCCGGTGTCGGTGAGCGGCGCGTTGGCAATCGAAGCTTTGACCCAAGCCGTGCGTCACGCGGCGTTCATGGTGCCGGCCGGTCTTGGTGTGCAGGAGGCAGCGGTCATGCTTCTCGCGCTGGTGGTCGGCGTGGATCGGGAGACAGCGCTATCGCTGGCACTCGTCAAGCGGGCACGCGAGGTAACATTCGGCTGCATTGCGCTTGTTTCATGGCAGGCGGCAGAAATCGTGCGCGGGCGCGTGAGGTGAATCGGAGCCGATGCCTTATCGGCTTCGATGTTTGTTACGGCAAATCAAGCCGCGCCGGCAGCACAGTACACACACAATCAAGGTAGAAAAGCATAGATGACGCAAACGCCAGTTCAGCCCGCTCCTTCACCTGATATGGGCGCACGCTCCGTTCAAGGAAGCGTCCCTGCGGAATGTGTCCTATGCGACTCACCCGATCTGACGTATGCGCACGAGGGTGACATGTGCGAATCGTTGTGCTTTTCCAGCAATGAGCAAGCGCGAACAGCGCAGATCGAGGCTGCGCTGGCGGCTATTGTCGTGTGCAAAGACTGTGGTTTTGTTTGGGCAGTGCGCTAGGTTCGGCCACCGCCTGGTCGTTGCCATGCCGCCGATACGACTTTGCATGGCACATGCAGCCACTATTGCGAACTTTGTCTGAAACAGCGCGTTTTCGGAAACAATACTTTCCAGGCGCGACGGTTACCGATTCGAGAGGACATGGATAGACTGCGGCAGCCAATAGCAACACTGGCTGTCGCTCAAACCATTACGTCCCACGAGGCCGTTCAACATGAAGTCTACGTTCCAACATGGCGTGCTCAGCGCGTTCGTCGCACTTGCCGCCGCTATTCCCGCACTCGCGTTCGCACAATCGACCACGCCTCTTACGCGTGCTCAGGTAAGAGCAGAACTGGTTGAACTGGAACTGGCAGGGTGGCACCCCGGCGCGGGCAGCGACCCGCATTACCCGGACGACATCCTTGCCGCGGAAGCAGTAGTGGCTGCGCGTCATGCTGCCGGCCGGACGAGCGCACAGGCCGGATATGGTGAAGATGACCAGGGTACGTCGGAGTCCGGAGGACCCCGAAAATAGCTGCTTGTTGCGAGCCAACGCGCAAGAACCGTGTTGTGCGTTCGGCAGCAACGACGCAAGCCGGTGGCTTGTCTCCCGATGATTCACCCCTCCAAACCAGGTTGTTGCGCAGGTTGGAAAGGACTCTTCCGCTTTCGCTGATACGCGAAGAAATTTGGATAACTTAACGTTTGGCATCGATCAATCGAATGGCTTCATGCGGTGGCGCGTGAAGGCGTTGCTGGTCGACAAAAAACGAAGGTATTCAAACCATTCAACGGAAGGGGATTGGCGGTGGTGATGAAACGAATCTGCGTGGCGATGTCCGCAATCACGCTTGCGACAGCCGCACATGCGCAAAGCAGCGTGACGCTTTACGGGAAGATTGAAGATGGTTTCAATTACACGACCAACGCGCGAGGGCATGACGCGTTCCAGATGCAAAGCGGGTATGACTACGGAAGCCGCTGGGGTCTGAAGGGAACCGAAGATCTCGGCGCTGGATATCACGCTGTGTTCCAGCTCGAAAGCGGCTTCGACGTGAACACCGGCAAGATGGGTCAAGGTGGCAGGGAGTTCGGCCGCCAGGCGTTCGTGGGCATTGCATCGGACCAGTACGGCACGTTGACCGTGGGGCGGCAATACGACCCGAGCGTCGACATGTTTTCGCCGATGACAGCGAACGGTAACTGGACGGGATATCTCTTCGCGCACCCTTACGACAACGACAACACCGACTATTCGTTCCGCGTCAACAACTCGATCAAATACGTTACGCCGACCATTCATGGTTTCACAGCCGAAGGCATGTACGCATTCAGCAATCAGGCGGGCGGGTTTTCGAATAACCGGCTGTATGGTTTCGGTGCGCAGTACCAGAACGGCGGCCTGCAGATCGGAGCCTCGTATCTCAAGCTGAATAATGCGAGTTCCGCCGTGGTTGCGCCCGCCAATTCGTCCGGAGCGGTGACCAGCGACAATACTTTCAACGCCCGGTCACAGCAGAACATCGGCATCGGCGTCAACTACACGATCGGAAAGGCGCTCGTCGGTCTCGCGTATTCGCATGTCGATGTTTATGATCCGACGGCCAATGCGTACTTCACGGGCACCACGCAGCCTGCTGGCGGCACATGGAACGCGTGGAAGTTCGATAACTTCGAAGTGAGCGGTCTGTATCACTTCACCCCCGCGCTTTATCTCGGCGCATGCTACACGTACACACAGGCGCGGCTTTCGTCGACGGTCGGGCAATTCGATCCCAAGTGGCATCAACTTAGTCTGAAGCTCAATTACGATCTGTCGTCGCGGACGTCTGTGTTTGCCGAGGGGGCGTATCAGCATGCGGTCAGTGCGAATACCGGTACTGACTTCGACTTCGCCAATATTCCAGGCTCGGCCGACGTATCGTCTGGACGTAACCAGATGGTCTATCGCGTTGCCTTGTTGCACATGTTCTAAGCCGCCAGTGTGAATTGGCCGGACCTCAAGTCCCCACCTTCGCCGCCGCCCTCGCCGGCGCCGGCGAAGGGTCTTCGTACATTGCGGTGGACCCCGGTACAGAACCATTGTTGTCCAATCTGGAACTGAGGTTCTTTCGATATCCGATTGATCTACCCGTACAAGACTTCTAGAATTTTTGCCTGAAGCACAAAGGCGCGAGCGCTCATCTGGCGCCGCGCCAGTGCGTCGGCGCCACCCAACGCATGCGGCTACGCGCGTCGACCTTGCTTGTGGAGGCATGCAGCCAGGATGGAGAAAGCGGTGCAAGTGTCGATGGAACAGGATTCAAGGGAAATACAGCTACGCGCGCTGATGAAGCTGGGCAAGGAGCGCGGTTTCCTGACCCACACGGAGATAGTCGACCACCTTCCGGATTGCGTCGCGGAGTCAGACGCCATTGAAGGCATCGTCAAGGCGTTCGGCGACATGGGTATTGCTGTGCGCGATACCGCTGCGGCCAGCGACACGCTTTTGCTGAACGACGCCGCCCAGCAATCGGCGCCCGACGATGTCGCCGAAGACGAAACGGCCACGGCGCTGACCATCGCCATATCCGAACCCGGACCGGCGGCCGACCCGATGCGCGCCTATTTGCGTGAAATGGGCGCAACCCCTCTCTTGACGCGCGAAGGCGAAATTGCCGTCGCGCGCCGTATCGAAGCTTGCTTGCGGGAGATGCTCGAGGTAATCGCCTCGCGTCCCGCCACGATCGAGGCGATCCTCGCGCGCGCGGATCGTGTTGCATCCGGCGAAATCGATATAGACGATCTGGTCGACGGAATCTTCGAGCCATGCGCCAATGAGGCGCTCCGGACAATGCAAGCTGGCGGGTCAGGGCAGGCCGACGACGGCATTGCATCCGATGAACCAGGCGCCACGGCCGAGGCCGACGAAGCCCGCATCGATCAATTGACGGCGAGTTGCAAGGCGATCTTTTCGCAGGCACGCGAACGGCTTGCCTTGTGGCGGGCAGCGGTGGCCGGAGGAATCAGCCAGCGCGATACGGCACAGGCCATGCTCGCGCTGATCGCATCCACAGTCGGACAGATTCGCTTCAGTGCGCGCACAATCGGCGAGCTCAGCGCCGAAGTCCGGCAGGCGGTCGAGGAGATTCGCGGCATCGAAAGAAACGTTTTGCGGCTCGCCGTGGATCAAAGCGGCATGCCGCGCGACGTGTTCGTTAGTACGTTCGTCGGAAGCGAAACGGATCCCGGCTGGCTTGCACGCGCGGCCGCCGCGGCACCGCTTTGCAGTGCGGCGTTGATGCGCTGCGCGCCTTCGATTCAAGGCCAGCAGGAAAAGCTGACCCGGATCGAGGCGCGCGAAGGCTTGTCGCTGCAGGAACTCAAGCGGATCAGCAAACGGATGAACGTGGCGGATCGCGCGCTTCAGGAAGCGCGCCGCGCGATGATCGAAGCCAATCTGCGGCTGGTCGTTTCGGTCGCAAAGAAATACGTACAGAGCGGCATGCCGTTGCTCGATCTGGTTCAGGAAGGCAACATCGGCTTGATGAAGGCAGTGGACCGCTTTGAGTACCGGCGTGGCTTCAAGTTCTCGACGTATGCCACCTGGTGGATTCGTCAGTCAGTTTCGCGAGCGATTGCGGACTATGGCCGCACGATACGAGTGCCGGTCCATATGGCGGACGCCATGCACCGCGTCAAGCGGGTGGCGGGCGAAATGCGTCAGGAAACGGGGCGGCAAGCCCGTTCCAGCGAACTCGCGGCGCGCCTGGGCATGAGCGAGGACAAGGTGCGCAACGTGCAGAAAGTCACGAGACAGCCGGTTTCGCTCGATATACCGATCGGCGAGGAGGCGGACACCACGCTTGGCGAAATGGTCGAAGATCCCTCCTCGCTCGCCCCGCTCGACGCCCTGCTGCAAGCCGATCTGCGTGTGGCTATCGACGCGGCGTTGGGTGTGCTGACGCCGCGCGAGGCGAAGGTGATCAAGCTACGCTTCGGCGTCGATGCGGTTTCCGAACACACACTGGAAGAACTCGGCGATCAGTTCGACGTGACCCGTGAAAGGGTTCGCCAGATACAGAACAAGGCATTGCAGAAACTGCGTCACTCCGACGGGATCAACACCTTGAAAGGCTATCTGGAGCATTGAGCCGTTTGGCATCCGGCTCGGTCGCGCTCATTTCGAACTATTCGTTTGGTTTTGGTGGCACGTAAATGAGCCGTTCGCCGCGAGTCGCAGTCATACGCGACCAGCAACGCTGGCGGCGCAGTGACCCTCGCGGCCCTGCGCCCTCCATTCCGCACGGTCTGTCCTTAATGCTTGGTGTAAAGCGACTGCCTGTCCAGGCTGGCCGCCGGAACCGCGGCGCGGCTCGTGCCTGTTGCCGAGGTGCCGACCGTCGAGCCGCCGTACGAGGCTGCCGAGGCCTTTTGTGCGGCGACCTTGGCTTCCGCGGCCTGGATGTCGGCGGGATACGTTGGATCTTCGCCGCGCGCCGGGTTGTAGCCGGCCTTTTCAAGTTCGACGAGTTCGGCGCGCACCTGGGCGCGCGTTACCGGCTGATCGGATTGTTGTGCAAACGAAATTGCCGGTGCCGCAAGAATGGCGCTGATAGCAACAACCGGGAAAAGCGACTTGAACATGACTGACCTCATCTGTGTTTGATTGATGTGACCCATTTTATAAAGGATGACGTAATAAATTAGCCGCCTCGGGTGGAATGGTCCCTTGGTGGATGAGGATAGATCGAGCGAGCCTGCTGATCTCTCCCGGGCCGTAAGCGGGTGAATGACGTGGGCCGCACGGGCGCATTGTTACCCTGGCGACAACGGAGGTTCCCTAAGAGCCCGCTTAATACGCGTATTTGGCGGTCCTAGAATGGACATTCTTCCCTTGGCGACGGACGAAGCCATGACGCGGTTCAATTCCGTAAAGGGCAACCACCGCCGCGTTTTCCTATGGACCTCCGATATTCACGTAGTCCCTCATTGAGCCAAAGAAACGAGGTTTCGCGCTGGCTGAGGCTGGCGAGAAAGGCGTCGTCCCATTGGGCGCTCAATGACGGTCTGATCTGGTTGCACCTGTTCAAGACGGTGGCGGCGGCGCTGCTGGCGCTCGGCATCGGGATGCTGCTCGACCTCCAGCAGCCGCGCACCGCAATGACGACGGTCTTCGTTCTGATGCAGCCCGTCAGCGGAATGGTGCTCGCGAAGAGTTTTTACCGGGTAATTGGCACGGCTGTCGGCACCGTGTTTGCGATTCTGCTCGCGGGCGTCTGCGTGCAGGACCCGGAGTTGTATCTGTTCGGGCTGACCTGCTGGATTGGGCTGTGCACAGCGGCGGCGGTTCGAAACCGGCACTTTCGGTGGTATGGCTTCGTGCTCGCCGGTTATACGGCGGCGCTGATCGGCGTCCCTGCGTTGATGCAGCCGAACACGATTTTTCTGGCCGCGCTGACACGCGCTGCTGAGGTATCGATCGGTATTCTGTGTTCGACCGCGGTAAGCGCGCTCGTCTTCCCGATCAAGGCGACGACCACTTTATTCCGCACGTTGAAGCGGCGAACCATCGAGTTCACGGATTTTGCAGCCGGCGTACTGTCGACGGCATCGTCGGCGGATATGTTCGAGAAGCGCTTTGCCGCACTCGTCGACGAGATCGTCGGATTCGAAGCGACCCGCACCTTCGCCTCGTACGAAGACCCCGACATGCGTGCCCGGGCGGCAAGGCTCGCGCGACTGAATAGCGACTTCATGAATGCGTGCGCCCGCCTGCATGCGCTGCACCAACTTCTCAAACGATTGCACAGCAGCGGCGCGGCAGAAACGATCGCCGCCATTTCCCCGTTTCTCGACGAACTATCCGTGTTGCTCGTGGATGTCGGAAAAAAGCTGCAAAAGGGGGAGGCCGACATGTCGGAGCTACTGGAGCGAATCAAGGGTTTCCAGAGCGGTCTCGCGCGGCGTGCGCGCGAAACGCAGCGGGAGATCGAACGGGTCGCGCCACGCTCCATGCTGGATTACGTCACCGCAATGGAGTTGGTTCACCGGTTCGCCGGCGAATTTCTGTCGTATTTCGACATTTACCTCTCGTTGGCCAATTCGCGCAAACATGCGCTTGACCGGTCGCGCGTACGGTACGAACCACAAACCAGTCCGTATGTTGTTGGACTCGCATTCGTTCGCACGGTATTGGCGGTCGGCGCCGCGAGCTGGTTCTGGATCGCTTCCGGCTGGCCGGGCGGCAGCTTTCTGGTGACGGGCGCGGCTATCACCTGCGCACTGAGTTCGACCTCGCCCGTGCCGCCGAAATTCACCTTGCAGATTGCAGCTGGAGCCGCGCTCTCGATTCTGTTCGGCTGCGTGTTCCTGTCTCACGTCTATCCGAACATCGATGGGTTTCCGCTCTTGTGCGCGGCGCTTCTGTTGCCGCTCGGCCTCGGTGCGTTCCTCACGGCGCGGCGGTCCACTGCGGCATACGGTGTCGGCTTCGCAGTGTTTTTCTGCTTGCTCGCCGGGCCCGACAATGTGATCGACTACGCTCCCGACGTTCTGATGAACAACGGATTGGCAATTCTCACGTCGATGCTGCTCTGCGCGATCGCGTTCGCGGTCATCTTTCCGCCTCAAATGCCCTGGCTCGTCGAGAAGATCAAGCGTCATTTGAGGGGGCAAGTCACAATGGCGTGCACCGCGCCACTGCCCGGACTCGACGGGCGCTTTCAGTCGAGCACTCACGACCTGATGTCGCAACTGCGCACGCTGCTCATTACGCAATCGCATCGACATCGCGACGCGTTGCAATGGATGCTCGCTACTCTCGAAGTGGGGCACGCGGCCATCGACCTGCGTGGCGAATTGCAACAGGCGAACGAAATGAGTGGCCGGACGACGAAGCCTCGCTGGCTCGCATCGATCGATCTGGCAGTGCGCGCGTTGCCGGTGCTGTTCGATCAACCCAATGCGAAGCATCTTAGAAGCGCGCTCGCGACCGTCAACGTGGCGATCAGCACGGCGCAGATCCGGCTGGAGGAGTTGACACCTCATACGGCGGAGCGCTATCGGATGCTGAGGATAATCGGTTGCCTGCATTTCGTTCGGACCGCACTACTGGATCGCGACGCGCCGTTTCCGCGCGACTGAGGGTGGGGACGCGTTGCGTATCGCCATTAGCGCTGTGTGGTGGAAGAGTGCTTTACACATTGGCACCTGTATGGGCGCGATAGTGCGGTGGTAAAAAGTCGAGCGCCATATTCGCTCAACAATCGAATGCCATTGAAATCAGGTCATGGAGACCACTGACCGGCATCGATACCAACCCTAGCGTTACTCAATGAACAATTACAGGCAAACGGCCAGAAGCCGAGCCATTGCGCTTTCCGCGCACTTCGGGGACAAACGCGGACACCGCTGCGGTGCGAGTCGTCACGCGCGGTTGCGAGTTGCTGTGGTTCTGGCTATCACGTCGCCATTCGTGCATGCGCAAGCTTCGTTGCGGCTGACAGGATCGATGGACGCCGGGATTGCGTACGTTAGCGATGCAGGCAACGCGTCGGGACATCGGTCGGCCTGGCAAGCGAAGAACGGCGACGTCAACATCAGCCGCTGGGCGCTGACGGGCGAAGAACCCATTACCAGCGACCTGAATGCGCTCTTTACGCTGACCAACGGCTTTTCCGTCATGACGGGCACAGCCGCGCAGCAGGGCCGGCTGTTCGGGTTCCAGTCGTTCGTCGGGCTGGCCTCGAAGCGTTCAGGGACGGTTACGTTAGGCCGTCAGTTCGACGCGGTGGTTCAATACGTCGAGCCTTTCGCACTCGGTGGGACCGCTTACGGCGGAACAGCCTTCGCGCATCCGTACGACAACGATAATCTGGATAACTATACGCGTACGAACAACTCGGTCAAATACTCGAGCCCGGAGTTTCACGGTTTGACTTTCGGCGGAACGTACGGCTTTTCAAACAAGGCCGGGGCTTTTGACGACAGCCGCGAGTACAGCCTGGGCGCCAGCTACCACTATGGCGGAATGCGCGTGGGCGCAGGTTACTTCCAGTTCAACCACGCTTCGAATCTCGCCACCGCCAACACGAATGGTGCTGAGCCGGCGGGTGCGCCTTTTAACGCCGACCGTCAACGAACGTATGCGGTGGGAGGAAACTACCGGTACGACAACGCACTCGTCGGACTCGTGCTGAGCGAGACGCGGCTCGACAACGCGACGTCGATCAACAACGTCGCCGACACGGCCATTTCGTTGCCACACGACGACATCCGTTTCGAGAACGCCGAAATCAACTTGCGCTATTTCATTACGCCGAAGTGGCATGTCTCGGCAAATTACGTGTTTACATACGGCCGCTTCGACACACCTACTGGCGTGCGCTATCCGAAATGGCACCAGCTTGGGCTGTTGAACACGTACTTCCTGTCACCGCGAACGGATGTGTACGCCGAAGCGTTATACCAGCGAGCGAACCAGTTGGAGGGAACGGGTATTCAGGGTGCCCAGATTTCTAATTTTTCTCGCGCCTCAGGGGCGAATCAATTCGTCGCTGCTGTCGGTTTGCGTCATCGCTTCTAACGCGACGCCGCTTGCCCATCGCCGGTGACATGTGGGGTGCCTTTGGCGGCTAGACGCGTAGAGCACCGCGCAGCTCCCGGAAATCGATGTGCGGCAGGCTCCCCGATGGTCGACGGTCTGCCACACTGAATACAGGTTTGTCGTGTTCGGCGCACAATTTTGCCGCGATGTTATGCGGGAACGTGTGCAATGCCGCATTGTAGATCTGGGCCGCTTCGTCGTAACGCGTGCGAGCGGCACCGATGCGTGTCGCCCAAAGGGCGAGGTTGCCCTGAAGCGCGCGGAACGTGGCGTCCGAATTGAGGCGCGGCTCGGATTCGGCTTCGACCATCAGCGCGGACACCGCTTCGGTAAGCTGCCTTTGCGCAACGTCGAAACGTTCGAATGCTATGGGACTATTTGCCAGCGCAGGCGTGGCCTCCATGGCAACGATCTGGGCGCGGGCACTCGCCACCGCCGCGAGTACGGACGTCCCGTGTTTCAGCTTGGCCTGTGCGATTACTGTCACCTGGTCGACGAGCCGGAGCCGCTGCGAATAGAGATCCAGCACCTCGCTTAATGATGCCTTGAGTTCGGCGTCGTTAGGCGGCGCAATATAGGTGCCGCAACCACCTGTTGCCAGAAGCGCAAAGGCAGCAGCCATGAAGCAAACCGTTTTCGTAAACGATCGGGTTGCCACATTGAACGCTGCGATCAGCGCCACTGTCATCGCGATTCCTTTCTGGTGACCAGGGGTTAAAGGAGTAGTCGCCGTGCGGCTTTGTCCCCATAACCCGCGACTTCGACCAGGTTAGACGAAGCGGCGCGGCTGAGTTTGACTACGATCAAGCGCGAGGCGCTGCATCGTTGAATATGGCTGAATATGGCGTTTGTCATGAGGGAATACGCCGATGCCCTATGATAGGGTTCACGTACATCCATTCATGCGATGCTGGGAATGCGGCCGTCTCATCGAAACCGCCTTGTTGGCGCCGGTGCTCGTCGCCGGATATGCGTCGCACTACCGACAGAAGAGACTGCAAGCTTATGGCGAATCCTGCGCAAAGCAGCGGCGCAATCAATCATTTGATGGATGACGAAGCGGATCTTTACGATCCAGCGCGCCGGCTCATTTTCACCGATCTGTTGAGCGCGATGACCGATCACGCCGCGCACATAGTGGACGCCTTTTATCTGAAACTGGCCGCACTGCCGAGGTCGAAAGCCATTCTCGAAGCGCTGTCGCCAGACGAACTGGAACACCTGAAAGCGAAGCAGCAGGACACGCTGTTGAAGATGGCGTCCCCCGATCTGACTGCACGGGAACATCGTGAAATGGCGTTGAGGGTGGGTCGCGTGCACGCGATTGTCGGCCTCGATCGCGAAGAACTGGTGCGCAGCAGGATCATCCTCTCGACTGAGATTCGTCGTTTGGTCGATACGGCGCAGCATAACGAGGCATTATCGCTGCTGGCGCGCCGGTTGACGCGCGATCTCGCCTTTCAGACCGAGGCCTATCAACAGGTCCAGGCGTCGCGGCAGCAGGTTCTCATGTCGCTCACACGTGTGGCGTGGGAGGCCGAAACTTATACCGAACTGATCGGCATCACGGTGAATCTCCTTAGCCGGCACGAAGAAGTCGCGGGATGTTCTGTTGGCCGCCCTGACTCACAGGGCGTGTTTCGGTTCGAGTCCGCGTCGGGCGGGGCGATCCGCACGTATGTTTCGCATGTCGAGGCCGGCAGCGAGCAGCAGATCACGACAGACCCGATGCAGCCGCAAGGGCAGGGGCCGGCAGGGCGCGCATGGCGCAGCGGCGAGGTGCACCGGGTTGTCGATATCGCAACGGATCCGAGCATGGAGCCCTGGCGGGAGCGCGCCGAAACAGCGGGTTTTCGCTCCAGCATTGCCATTCCGTTGCGGCAGCCCGGCAAGACGGCGAATGCCATTCTTTCGCTCTACAGCCCCTACCCGGGAGGCTATTCGTCTGAAGATCAGAGTGCGTTCCTTGCCATGCTCCAGAGTCTGCTGGGGCTGGCGATCGACAGGATCGAGAACTTCGAAGGTCGCACGCGCACCGTTCCCTATACGCAGCGGCAGCGCTGGACCGAGCTTCTCCACTCTGACGCGTTACTGATGTATTACCAGCCTTTGCTCGACATCAGGACGGGGGAGGTCACGAAGATCGAGGCACTCGCCCGCCTGCGTGACGGCGCACATGTTCTAAGTCCGGCCGCATTTTTTCCAGTCATGTCGTCGAACGACTTTTTCGACCTCTATGTCAGCGGCCTGAACCAGGCGCTCGCGCAAAGAAGTGTGTGGTTGGAGGACGGCATCGACCTTGCCGTCTCGATCAATCTGCCGCCCGCCGCACTCAGCGATGTCCGCTATTTCGCGGCGACGCAGCACGCGCTCACGCAGCACGGCTGCACACCGCATGTTCTCACGCTGGAGGTGCTGGAAACCGACGATCTGCCCGCGAGCAACGACGTTCTGCAGGCACTGAACCGCTTCAAGGCGCTGGGCGTGATTCTCGCGGAGGACGACCTGGGTTCCGGTCACAGCAGCCTGAATCGTCTGCGGCAGTTGCCGTTCGACTGGATCAAGATTGATCGCAACATCACGAACCTCGCAGACCAGGATGCCAATAGCGTATTGCGCTTTATCTATCAGTTGACGAGACTCGGCCACTCGCTCGGGAAGTCGGTGGTGGTCGAAGGTATCGAACACGTCGATCTGCTTGACGCGATCGGCATTCTGGGCGCGGATGCCGTGCAAGGCTACGCGATCGCTGAGCCGATGCCCGCCGACCAGCTGGCAAACTGGCTGGCGACGCGCCCAAGTACACCACGCACGCCACATGGCCTCGATCGCAACAGCGCATTCGTGAAGCTGGCGCAGTTGCTGATCTGGGAGGAGCGGCTGCATCTCGTGTCCGAGGACCGGCACGCATTGAGTCGGCTGGCAGACATCAGCAATACGGCGTCTGCGTCGAACGCCGGCGGCACGCTTCCGGAAGCGCCGCTCGCGTCCGCCTGTCAGATCTGCCCGTTCTCGACATTCTTCTCCGATATGGATTCGATCTTCCCTGCCGGATTCGCCGATCAATCCGCCAAGCGCGCATTTATCGATACCGCAATCAACCATGGACCGCGCAGTGAAGCTTACCTGCTCGCTAGGGACGCGGTCGTCGAAGCGATTCTTGCGACAGCGGCGTGAGCGGCCGGTTTCCCCGACCGCGCTCAGACAGTCAGCCGCTACCGTGCTGTCCACTGCTCCCACGCAAGCAGCGCATCAGCACACTGCTTCGGCGCCAGCAGAGAAAAACCCCTGCGCTCCCGATTCATCAAGGCCGATAGACGGCTAGCGCGATGGCATGCCTTGTGCTCTTTGTCTTGACGAGAAGAGCCGGATCGCTCTGCCTCTTTCCACACATCGACCTTGGAGCAGGCGCATGACAGCACGAAACCAACACGAAACAGTGCCGCTTTCACGCGGCGCCGATTATGAGCAGCTGGCTGCCAGATTCCGCCCCATCTTCAGCCGGATCGCGGAAGGCGCGCTCGAACGCGAACGCACCCTTGCGTTGCCGCATGAGCAGATTGTCTGGCTGAAGGAAGCCGGCTTTGGCGCCGTCAGAGTGCCAGTGGAGTATGGCGGCGCTGGCGCGACGCTTGCGCAACTCGTGCAACTGCTAATCGAATTGGCCGAGGCCGACTCGAGTCTGCCTCAGGCACTGCGCGGCCATTTCGCTTTCGTCGAAGACAGGATCAACGCTGCGCCCGGCGCGTTGCGGGACAAATGGCTGGAACGCTTCGTGGCAGGTCAAATCGTCGGCAATGCGTGGACCGAAGTTGGCGCAGTCAAAATAGGCGACGTGATCACGCGTGTATCGCGCCGCGGTGACCAATGGGTCGTGAACGGAACCAAGTACTACAGCACGGGGAGCATCTTTGCCGACTGGATAGATGTCTACGCGCAGCGCGACGACACCGGCGCCGACGTGATCGCCGCGGTGAATACGCACCAGCCAGGCGTTAAACAAAGTGACGATTGGGACGGCTTTGGCCAGCGCACTACCGGAAGCGGGACTTCCGTATTCGAGAACGCCGTGGTCGATGAAGAGAATATCATCGACTTCTCCACCCGCTTCAAATACCAGACGGCGTTCTATCAGCTCGTATTGATCGCCGTGATCGCGGGCACCGGGCGTGCGGCATTGCGTGATATCTCGCACGAGGTGCGAAAGCGCACCCGTATCTATAGCCACGGCAACGCGCCGCGCGTGAGTGAAGATGTCCAGGTTCAGCAGGTGGTGGGGCAGATCGCGGCGCGCGTGTACGCCGCGGAAGCGGTGGCCGTGCGCGCGGCAGAGCCCTCGCAAAGAGCGTACGAAACGCGCTTCGGCGCGGATCGTGAGGCAGAACAGGCTGCAAACGTAGCGGCCGAAATAGAATCCGCCAAGGCGCAGGTGGCCGTGGCGGGTTTGATCCTCCAGGCGACCACCGATCTGTTCAACGCGCTCGGTGCGTCGGGCGTCAGCGAAGGCAAACTATTGGATCGACACTGGCGGAACGCACGCACGGCGGCATCGCACAATCCGCTGATCTACAAGGAGCGGATCATCGGCGACTGGGAAATCAACGGCACGGAGCCGCCCTTCGTCTGGCAGATCGGCAACAGCAGAACAGTGGCCTGATCCGCTTTAGCCCGCGGCGCGCGGTGTCATGTGGGCCGGTCGCACGGCCGGTCCGCTTCGAGATACAAAAACGGTGCTCGAAATGAAGTATCGGCCCCGCCACAAGCAATTGCACTCATTTCTGCGCCGAGATCTGCTTCGCTCGAATCAGACGGGCTCGCAGCACGTTGCGGCTGATGCCGAGGAGCCTCGCCGCCTGAATCTGATTGCGATAGCAGAAGTCGAACGCCACGCGCATCACGGTGTCTTCGATCTGTTCGAACAGGTTGCCTTCGGCGTTGCCAAAGAGATGACGCAGCGCCTCCTCCAACCCTTCAAGCGGGGTAGTGGAAGGCGGCTCGTTGGCAGGGCGTCGCGATGCGTCCGTCCCGAAGGACGATATCTGCAAATCGCCCTCGCCGAGTGAATCGCTGCGGCACACCAATAACGCGTAGTGAATGACGTTTTCGAGTTCGCGAATGTTGCCGGGCCAGCTATGTGCCAGCAGCTTGCGCTCGGCGCGCGGCTCGATGCCCACAGGACCATAGCCCAGGCGGTTGCGATACTCTTCGATGAAATATCGGGCTAGCGGCAGGATATCGCCCGGCCGGTCTCGCAGTGTCGGCACAGCCAGATGCACGACATTGAGGCGATAAAACAGGTCCTCGCGGAAATGCCCCGCCGCTACGGCGTCCTGAAGATGTACATTGGTGGCGGCCAGAACGCGCACGTCGATCGGAATGCTTCGGCGTGAGCCGAGCCGCACGATCTCCCGCTCCTGCAGCACGCGCAGCAGTTTGACCTGCATCGAGAGCGGCAGATCGCCTATCTCGTCCAGAAACAGCGTGCCGCCGTTGGCCGCTTCGAACCAGCCGGGTTTCGCGCAGAACGCGCCGGTGAAGGCGCCTTTCTCGTGGCCGAACAATTCGCTTTCCACCAGCGACTCGGAAAACGCGCCGCAGTTAACCGCCACGAATGGCCCGTCCTTGCGAGCGCTGAGGTTGTGCACATGGCGCGCAACCAGTTCTTTGCCGGTTCCTGTCTCACCGATCACGAGCACGTTGGCGTCGCTCGGCGCGACCATGCGAATGCGTTCGAGCAAAGCCGCCGATTGCGGGTCGGAGAAGACCTGGGCCGTGGCGCGAATGGAGGTCGTCAGCGCCCGCTTGTCGGGCATGGTCAGCAAAGGTGGTGCGTCCGTTCGCGCCATGGCGGACCTGTCCGGTATCGCGTGATTGAGTGAGTAGTTCATGAATAAAAACTCGGCGTCGGATAGCGTTGCGTCAGGGCCCATTCGCCGATTTCTCTAAGCTTATAGGCGAGGGGATCGTGGAGCGTATGGGTGCGCAAATTTCGCCAATGGCGGTCCAGCCTCAGTGCGCCGTGCGTTGCGCGCGCGCCGGCTACGTCGAACATGCGGGTACAGATACTGAGCCCGATTTCGGTGGCGGCGACTTTGGCGGTTGCCACCGCCAAAGCCACTTCGCCACGCTCGGCGTCGGTCAAGGCATCTTCCTGGGTCCAGGCAGCATCGAAGCGATCGGCGGCGCGGTCGGTCAATAACCGCGCCGCTTCGAGGCCCGCCCAGAACTCACCGTATTGGCCAAGAATATAAGGATCCGCCGAAGTGGTTTGCACGCCGGACGCGTGCCACGGACGCGCCTCGTGCAAGGTGTAGTGGCGCGCGTCGTTGAAGGCGCTTTCCCCGATGCTGAGATAGATATTCGTGAGGATCAGTTGCGCGAGCAACGGGCGCAGGCAGGCGAACGGCGTCGACAATGGACCAGGGTCGGTCAGAATCTCGTGGTTTTCCACGCGCACCTTTTCCAGCGTCACCGTGCCGCTATCCGTTTGCCGTTGACCGATGTTGTTCCAGTCCTCCGCGACTGAGATGCCTGTTCTTCCGGTCGGCACAGCCGCGACCAGCAGCGTTCCAGTCGCGGCGTCGCGCGCGGACGCAATCAGCATTTCGGAATCGAGCGCGCCGGAACAGAAACTCTTCTGTCCGCTGAACTCCCGCCAATCCGCGTGCGAGTGGCTCACGGCCCGCTCATCGAGTGGATTGAGCGCATTCCCCCAGAACCATTGATGGCGGGCAGTCTGCTCGAACCAGGCGCGCCACTGCTGCGGCGCGCCGAACAGACGCACGGTCGCCAGCATCAGGTGATGAAAGCCGAATATATGGCCGAGTGAACTGTCGGCGCGGCCAAGGGTGCGAATCACGTCCAGGGTCTGCCGCCAGTTGGCGCCGAGACCGCCGTGCGCCAGAGGAATGCTCATGGCGAGCAGACCGCTGGCGCGCAATGCGTCGCGTTCGGCTTTCGGTGTGCCGCCCTGCGCGTCGCGCTCAGCGGCAGTCGTGGCAAACGCTACCGCGAGCCGCTGCGCAATCCGCAATGGCGTGTCAGTTACCGGCACGGTCTCCGGTTCCGGCAGCAGGGAAGCCGGCGCATCCGGCAATACGTAGGTCGAATTCATAGGGACAAAGACACTCGCTGCGCTCCGTGCGGGCGTGGATCATCATGTGTCGGCTGACGGATGTGGAACGGCGTCGATCAGCGTTGCTTCCTGAGAGACGTATTCTGACGATCTACCGCAACTTCCGATGCATTTTGTTGTGGTAACCAAAGTCGAATTGCTGATTACGCAGCAGCGTCGTTATGGACGCAGCCTCTGCATCAGCATTCCAACCACGTGGCTCCTCTCAGGCAACGATTCTGTCGCGATACTGAAAGCCTGCGTGCGTCTCGCCTATACCCGGTGCTGCTGCTCCAGCAGCAGCACTGAGGCCATATTGCTTCACCAGCTTCATACGTCAGCCTGAAATGGTTTCATGCCACGGCGATATGCGGCCGGTCGATCGCCTCAGACCGTTATGCCCGCTGGCTCAGCGCTCCTTCGGGACAAATCGGCACGCTCGTGCCGAACAGGATGTATGGGCCAAACACCGGATGGCATGGTCTTCGCTAAATAAGCTGCAGTCCCGACTAATTCGTTGTCGATTGAAAGGATTGTTCGCATGAGCAACAGATTGAAAGTGGTCGCTGTCTCCGGTGGCTTGCAGCGGCCGTCACGCACACTCGTCGTGGTCGAGCGTGTGCTCGCCGCACTTGGCGACGCGGTGCCCGTCGATACGCACCTCATCGAACTCGGTCAGATCGCACCGAGCCTCGCCGGTGCGGTTCATCGCGCCCATGTCCCGGCTGACATCGAGGCGCACATCAAGGCGATCGAGTCGGCCGACTTGCTGGTCGTGGCGAGCCCGGTCTATCGGGCGTCGTATACGGGACTCTTCAAGCACCTGTTCGATCTCGTGCATCACGAGGCGCTGTTCGATGTACCGGTTCTGCTCGCGGCAACTGGCGGCAGCGAACGTCACGCGCTCGTCATCGATCATCAGCTACGTCCGCTGTTCAGCTTCTTTCAGGCACGCACGCTGCCGCTCGGCGTGTATGCGTCGGAGGCCGATTTCAACAGCTATGCGATTTCGAATCCGGCACTGGAAGAACGCATCCAGCTGGCGGTGTCGCGCGCATTGCCATGGCTCCATGCAGGGCGACCCCCCGCTTCGTTTCCGCAAGCCGCAACAGCGGCTGCATAGACTCTCTACTCAATCATCAGGATCACTATGAGCCAGAACCACTCTCAAGACGACGCCGTCAAGTTCGCCTACTGGGTGCCCAACGTCAGCGGCGGGCTGGTCGTCAGCACGATCGAGCAGCGTACCGACTGGAGTCTCGAGTACAACCAGAAGCTCGCGCAGACCGCGGAACAGGCCGGCTTCGAATACGCGCTGAGCCAGATCCGTTTCACGGCCGGCTACGGCGCCGACTCGCAACACGAATCGGTTTCGTTCAGTCAGGCCCTGTTGCACGCTACGACCAAACTGAAAGTTCTGGCGGCGATTTTGCCGGGCCCATGGCACCCCGCTGTGGTTGCCAAACAGCTTGCCACGATCGACCATATTTCGAATGGCCGCGTGGCGATCAACGTGGTGAGCGGCTGGTTCAAAGGGGAGTTCACCGCGATCGGCGAACCGTGGCTTGAACACGACGAACGCTATCGCCGTTCGAACGAATTCATTCAGGCGCTCAAGGGCATCTGGACTCAGGACAACTTCACCTTCAAGGGCGACTTCTATCGTTTCAACGATTACACGCTGAGTCCAAAACCCGTCCAGAAGCCGCATCCGGAGATCTTCCAGGGCGGCAGTTCGCGCGCCGCGCGCGACAACGCCGCCAGTGTTTCAGATTGGTATTTCACCAACGGCAATACGCCGGAGAACCTGAAAGCCCAGATCGACGACATCCAGGCCAAGGCAGCGAAAAACAATCACAAGGTGCGCATCGGCGTGAACGCGTTTGTGATAGCCCGCGATACCGAGGAAGAGGCCCAGGCGGTACTCGCCGACATCATCAAGCACGCGCACGTCGAAGCCGTGCATGCATTCGGCGACGCCGTCAAGCAAGCCGGCAAAGCTTCGCCGGAGGGCGAGGGCAATTGGGCCAAGTCGAGCTTCGAAGATCTCGTGCAATACAACGATGGCTTCCGCACCAATCTCATCGGCACGCCGCAACAGATCGCCGAGCGCATCGTCGAACTGAAATCGGTGGGCGTGGATCTGGTGCTGACCGGCTTCCTCCATTTCATCGAAGAAGTGGAGTATTTCGGCAAACGGGTCTTGCCGTTGGTGCGCGAGCTCGAACGCAAGCAGCAGGCCAAGGCGGCCTGATCATGGCGAACGCTCAACCGTCGACGCTGCCAGACTGGCTGCGCCATCAGGCGCAGCACCGGCCGCATGCCATCGCGTTACGTCACAAGCGGTTAGGCGCGTGGCACGGGCTGTCCTGGCACGGGGTGGCCACGGCGGTTGAATACCTCGCCGCCGGTCTCGCACTGCGTGGTTTTTCGGCGGGCGACGCGCTGCTATTGGTTAGTCATCCGCGTGAGGAGGCGCTGCTGTTGTCGCTCGCGGCGCAGTGGAACGGCGGCGTGGCGATACCGCTCGACCCGCAACTCACCGACGACGCTTTGCGCGCCGTTCTCACGCATCTTGCCCCACGTTTCGTGTTCGCTGAAGACGACAGTCAGGTGAATCGTCTTCTGGCGCACGAAGGATTGCGCGTGATCGACGCCAATCCGCGCAATCTGACGCCGCACCCGCATGCGGCCGTGACCGACTATCGCACGCTGGCGGTTCAGCACGAAGGCGGTTTCGCGTCCACCGCTCATTCGCGCGACGACGCCTTCGTCTTCGTGCGGCTCGATGCAACCGGGCAACTCGTCGCGCAGCGTTTTTCCCATGCGACGCTGATACAGGAAGCCCAGCGACTCGTCGGCACGGAGAAACTGACCGCGGACGACGAAGCGTTTGCCGCGCGCGCATTCGCGGCGGCCGCGCAGGCGCGCTACCTGATTGCGCCCTGGCTGCTGAGCGGCTTTCGCCTGAATTTCCCGGAGTCGCTCGCGACCCGCGACAACGATCGGCGTGAACTCGCGCCAACGCTGGTCGCCGGCACGCGCGAAACCTATGCCCGCGTGGCCCAACTGGTCGACGACCGCTTGCCGGGCGCACGCTCCTGGCGGCGCCGCCTGATCAGCCGGGCGCAGCGCAGGCAGGGTGGCCCGCTGTTGCGCACTTTGACCTGGTGGCTCATTACCCGTCCGTTGCGCGAAGTGATCGGCTTTTCGCGCGCGCATGCCGCGCTTGTCATCGGCCCACCGCTCGACGAACGAACCGCCGCGCTATTCGCCGCGTTACGTGTCGATGTGCGGGCGTGGCCCGATACCGGCGAGTGGCGGCGCGTCGAACAGCAGCGCGAGGCACCGGCACGCGAGCGCTACACGGCGGACGGCGCCGCGGAACAACCGGCTTATTGACGCATGACCCAACCTTCCATGACTACGCCTTCCAACGCGCTGTTGTCGCTCGATCACACCTCGCTGTCTTTCAAGGGCGTGAAGGCGATAACCGATATCAGCTTCGCGGTGCGCACGGGTGAAATCTGCGCATTGATCGGCCCGAACGGTGCGGGCAAAAGTTCGCTGCTCAATGTGATCAACGGGGTCTATCAGCCGCAGCACGGCAGCGTGCATTTCGACGGCCACGCCTACCGGTGGATGAATCCTTATCAGGCCGCGCACAGCGGCATTGCGCGCACGTTTCAAAACATCGCGCTGTTTCGCCGCATGAGCGTGCTGGACAACGTGCTCACTGGCCGCAATCTGCACCGGCGCAGCACGTGGCTTGAACAGACCTTGAACATCGGCCGCGCGCGCAGCGATGTAACGGCACAACGCCGCTATGCCGAGGTCGTGATCGACGCGCTCGACCTGCAGCGCTATCGGCATACCACCGTCGGCACGCTGCCTTATGGCGTGCAAAAGCGCGTTGAACTGGCCCGCGCGCTCGCCGCCGAGCCGCGCCTCCTGCTGCTCGATGAGCCGATGGCCGGCATGAATGCCGACGAAAAGCGCGCCATGGCCGGCTATGTGCTCGACGCCAATACGCAATTCGGCGTGACGGTCGTGCTGATCGAGCACGATATCGGCGTGGTCATGGATCTGTCGGATCACGTGGTCGTGCTCGATTACGGCAAGAAGATCGCCGACGGCGCCCCCGCCGACGTTCGCGGCAACCCGGACGTGCTGGCCGCCTATCTCGGCACCCGTCATTGAGAGACTGGACATCATGGGATTTTTTCTCGAAGTACTCGTGGGCGGCTTGTTGGCCGGCGTGATGTATTCGATGGTCGCGATCGGTTTCGTGCTGATCTATAAAGCGTCCGGCGTATTCAATTTCGCGCAGGGGTCGATGGTGCTGTTCGGCGCGCTGACCTACGTGAGCCTCGTCGAGCGGCATGTGAACCCCGTGCTCGCGTTCGGCGTGACGCTGGGGGCGTTGGTGCTGATTGCGCTGCTGATCGGCCGTCTCGTGCTGCGCCCGCTCGTGAATCGGCCGCCCATTGTGCTGTTCATGGCGACCTTGGGCCTGAGCTTCATTCTCGAAGGGGCCGCGCAACTGTTCTGGGGCGCCCAGGTACACGGACTGGATCTGGGCATCGACGACAAGCCGCTGAATGTCGGCGGCATCATGATCAGCCTGTTCGACATCTTTGCCGCGGCTACCGCCGGCGTGCTGGTGATCGGCCTGTCGCTGCTGACCAACCGCACGCGGCTTGGGTTGTCGCTGCGCGCCGTCGCTGACGACCCGCTCGCCGCGCTGGCCATCGGCGTGCGACTGCCGCGTGTCTGGGCGATCGTCTGGGCGCTGGCCGGCTTCGTCAGCCTCGTCGCGGGCCTGTTGTGGGGCGCACGTCTCGGCGTGCAGTTCTCCCTGTCGCTGGTCGTGCTGAAGGCGCTGCCTGTGTTGATCATCGGCGGATTTTCTTCGATCGGCGGGGCCATTGTGGGCGGTCTCCTGATCGGCGCGTCCGAGAAACTTGCCGAGGTGTACGTCGGTAGTCAGCTCGGCGGCGGTATTGAAAACTGGTTTCCCTATCTGCTCGCCATGCTATTTCTGCTCGCGCGGCCGGTCGGTCTATTTGGCGAACCCGCCGTCGAACGCGTGTGAGGCCGCCCATGTCATCTCTTCACGCCGTTCTGAACGCCCCGCGCAAGTTCCAGTCCTACCCGCAGCGAAAGCGGCTGCTCAAGGTCTCGCTCGCGGTGCTTCTCGTGCTGATCGCGTTCATCGCCATTCCGGTATTCGGCAACGACTATTGGCTCAACGCGATTCTGATTCCGTTCCTCGTGCTGTCACTGGCGGGACTGGGTTTGAATCTCGTCACCGGTTATGCGGGACAGCTCTCGCTGGGTTCCGCGGCCTTCATGTCGGTCGGCGCTTATGCGACCTACAACCTCATGGTGCGAGTGCCGGCCTTGCCGCTGCCGGTCGATCTGTTGCTCGGTGGCCTGATTACCGCCGTGGTAGGCGCGCTGTTCGGTTTGCCGAGTTTGCGTATCAAGGGCTTCTACCTGATCGTCTCGACGCTGGCCGCGCAGTTCTTTGTCGAGTGGATCTTTACCCGAGTGAGCTGGTTTTCCAACGACGATACCTCGGGCGTACTCAGCGCGCCGCGCCTAAGTGCCTTTGGCTGGAAGATCGATACACCCGCTGCACGTTACCTGTTCGTGCTTGGCGTGACCTCCGCGCTATTCGTTCTGGCGGCCCGTCTCGTACGGAGCGAACTTGGCCGGCGCTGGATGGCGGTGCGCGACATGGACACCGCGGCACGCGTGATCGGCATTCCCGTCGGCCGTACCAAGCTGCTCTCATTCGCACTGAGTTCTTTCGTGATCGGCATTGCCGGCGCGCTCTGGGCGTTTGCGTATCTGGGTACGGTCGAGCCGCACGGTTTCGATCTCAATCTGTCGTTCCAGGTGTTGTTCATCATCATCATCGGCGGCATGGGCAGTATCGGCGGGAATTGCCTGGGCGCGGCCTTCATCGTCCTGCTGCCCATTCTTCTCTCCAATGCGGCGGGCGCGTTCGCTAGCGTCGGTATCGAAGCCGGCCAGTTGCAGAACCTGCAGAAGATACTTTTCGGCACGCTGATTATCGTGTTTCTGATCAAGGAGCCGGATGGCCTCGCAAGACTGGTTCATACCGTGCGTAATCGTCTGCGCGACTGGCCGTTGCGTGCATAGCCCTCTTTCTCTCGTCGTTTTTCAAATCGCCGTTTATCCATTCAAGGTCCATTTAATATGAATTTCATCGACTCCTTCAAGAGGCGCGGGATCGTATCGCGCGTGGCCGCTGCCGCCACCCTGACGCTTGCCCTCACTGCCGCGTTCGTCCCCGCTGCGCAGGCCGCGGGCGAAGAATACTTCCCGCTGCAAAGCTATCGGGTCGGTCCGTATGCGGCGGGCGGCAGTGGTTTCTTCGGCGGCTTCATCGACTATATGAACCTCATCAATAAACGCGATGGCGGCGTCAATGGCGTGAAGCTGACATGGAGCGAATGCGAAACCGAATACGTCGTGGAAAAGGGCGTGGAATGCTATGAGCGGCTCAAGAGCGGGCTAAAGGGCGCGCCCGCAGCGGCGACTAATCCGCTTTCGGTCGGCATCGCCTACGCGACGCTCGACCGGTCCACTGCCGACAAGATTCCGCTGATCACGATCAATCACGGTCGCACGGATTCCACCGACGGCGCGGTCTTTCCGTATGTCTTCCCGCTGCAACTGAACCCGTACAGCGAAGTGTCCGCGATCGTCAATTACATCGGTCAGCAATCGGGCGGTTTGAACCAGCTCAAGGGCAAAAAGATCGTGGTGCTCTACCACGGTTCTCCGTATGGCCGCGAGACGATTCCCGTGCTGGACGCATTGGCCAAAAAATACGGCTTTGAGCTCACGCAGATCGAAGTACCGCATCCTGGCAACGAACAAGGCTCGCAGTGGCTCACCATTCACCGGATCAATCCCGACTGGGTGATTCTGCGCGGCTGGGGAGTCATGAACCCGGTCGCGTTGAAGTCGGCCCAGAAAGTGGGCTTTCCGGCCAATCACATCATCGGCAACATCTGGAGTAATTCGGAAGAAGATGCACGCCCGGCAGGCGACGCCGCGAAGGGCTTTATTTCGATCACGACGCATCCTTCGGGGACCGACTTTCCCGTCATTCAGGCGATCAATCAATATGTGATCAAAGCCGGCGACGGTAACCTGAAAGATCCCGCTCGCTTCGGCACGGTCTACTACAACCTCGGCGTGGTCAACGGTATTCTGAATGTCGAAGCGTTGCGTGTGGCGCAAGCGAAATTCGGCAACAAACCGCTCACCGGTGAACAGGTGCGCTGGGGCTTCGAGCATCTGAATCTTGACGATGCACGTCTCAGACAATTGGGTGCGTACGGGCTGGTTCAGCCGTTGAAACTGTCGTGCTCCGATCACGAAGGCGGCGGCGCAGTGCGGTTCCAGCAATGGGACGGCCAGCAATGGAAGGTCATTAGCGGCTGGGTGCAGGCAGATCGTGCACTGCTACGTCCCATCATCGAGAAGTCGGCGAACGCGTACGCCAAGGAGAAGGGCATTACGCCGCGCGATTGCAGCAAGGATATCTGAGCATGAGCGCCGCCCCGATTCTGCAGGTCGAAGATATTGCCGTGACGTATGGCCAGCTCATCCCGGCATTGCGCGGTGTTTCGCTGACGGTGCCGACCGGCGCGATCGTTGCGCTGCTGGGCGGCAATGGCGCGGGCAAGACCACCACGCTGAAGGCTGTCTCGAGCCTGATCCGCGCCGAGCGGGGCGAACTGACCTCAGGCCGCATCGCGTATCGCGGCGATGCGATTACCGACGCGGATCCGTGGACGCTCGCCGAGCGTGGGCTCGTCCAGGTACTGGAGGGGCGGCGTTGCTTTGCGCATCTGTCGGTCGAAGAAAACCTGCGGCTGGGGGCGTTTGTGCGGCGGCCAGGACGGGCGGAACTGGAGGCTGACCTCGAGCGCACCTATGGCATTTTTCCGCGGCTCAAGGAGCGTCGCAGGACGCTGGCGGGCTATACGTCCGGTGGCGAACAGCAGATGGTCGCGATTGGCCGCGCCTTGATGGCGCGGCCCGCCCTGGTCTTGCTCGACGAGCCGTCAATGGGGCTCGCTCCGCAGGTCGTTGAAGAAATCTTCGAGACTGTGGCGGCCCTCAATCAGGACCATGGCGTGAGTTTCCTGCTGGCCGAACAGAACGCCGCGATCGCTTTGCGCTACGCTCAAACCGGGTATGTACTCGAAAGTGGCCGAGTAGTCGCGCGAGGCTACGCGCATACGCTGCTGGAACTCGACACGCTGCGCGATGCCTATCTGGGGAGTGGCAAAGCCGCTATTGACGGTTTGCCGCAAGCGTCTCGCCGTTCGCGAGGGCAGCGTGCAATCTCAAACGCCGGGACGGATTCGCTTTCGGTCGGGCAGCACTGGTAAGGGCAGCGCTGTGCGTTGCATGGGCTCGGTCCGATCGGGCCTTTGCCTGGCGGCCGAGCTTCTCCATTCGGCAACTGCAGACTTCAAACTGCCCCGCATCGCGCGGGGCATGGCTTTCCCTTAAAAGCCCACGCCACCGCAAGAGAGAGTACCTTTCGATAATGGATTCCGCCCGGTTGCCCTCCCGCGAGCAGTCGGCTACCTTGAACCCAGTCCGTTATCGGAGGATCTGCCGTGAATACCAAGCAAAGCAAAAAGGAACACCTCGACGCTGCTGCATCGCATCATGAGCAAGCAGCGCGATTTCACCGGGAGGCGTCGCAGTATTACGAGGCGGGCAAGGATTACGATCACGCCGCCCACCAGGCGGTATTGGCGCAAGGCCATGCACTATTTGCCATCGCAGAGTCCAATCTCGCCGCCAAACATACCGGCGCGCCATTGCCGGCAGGGTCCATTGAAAGCGGTTTGACTGCCGCAAAACATCACGCCGCCGCGTCGGAACTTCACACGCAGGCCGCGCAGCACATGCGCCGCGCTGCAAAAGTTTTCGACGACGATCGCAGCGCGGTTGCCCATGAGACGCAGTTGGGGTTTTCTCTTGCCTCGCGCGCGGTCGCGCACGGCAACGAGGCAGCCAGGCAATATGTCGCGTCGCTACGGGAAAAGAGCGCTTGATTCTTATCTGTCGGCGATGCGCGTGAGCGCTTCCCGGACAGCGCGGCACTGACTTTAGGCTGAAGGATGTAATTGATCCGTCGCATCGCGGCTTCTGGATGAGGCGCGTCTTTCGGGATACCTTTCAGATCGAACCACGGCATGGCCGTGCCTTTCGGAATGACGTAGCGAACTTCGCAGGCAACGCTATTCCTGCTCATCCTTGACGAAGAGGCGGAAGCGCTCTGATGTTGGGATGTTCGTGTGCGGCGAGCGCCTTCCCGGCTTTCTATTCGACACGGCAAGGGAAATCGTCGAGAATCGGTTGTAGTCACCACGCCGACTCGTCTGACAATGCCGCCGCTCCAAGCATTGCGGCTCTACGAAACGGGACCAGAATTCGATGAATAAAGATCCAGCGAATCCATCGGAACGCATCGATCAGCTGATCGCAGAACTAACGGATTGGCGCGGAAAAACATTCGCCAGTATCCGCAAGATCATTCTTGAGACCGACGAGGAGATTGTCGAGGAATGGAAGTGGATGGGCAGTCCCGTGTGGTATCGCGATGGAATGATCGCGGTCGCCAACGCCCACAAAGGCAAGGTGAAGCTCACGTTTGCAAACGGAGCGAGCCTCGCGGATCCCGACAAGCTCTTCAACGCAGGCCTCGAAGGCAACGCACGACGGGCAATCGATTTCTTCGAGGGCGACAAGGTCGAGGCGCGTACTCTAAAAAAACTCATCCGTGCCGCGATTGATTACAACCAGAGCAAATTGAAGAAGAAAGCGCCTGCGACTAAGCGGGCGAAAGCCGACAAAAGCGACGAGGCCTGAAGCTATGGCTATGCTTACGTGGTATCCCGCCGGCGGCATCACGCCTCGCCCCCTCTCGCGAATACCGTACGCATCCAACGTTGCGCGAACCGCATAACCCAATCCGTCACACTAGACGCCCACAATTAGACCCGTTAGTCTGAGAGCGTTGCGCGACGTAGTTTGGCTATGCTGTTCCTAACCGACAACGTGGGAGCCGAATCATGGAAGTGAGCACGGAAGCGCTTGTTGACATGCTGAGAGAGGTTGAAGCCGACGACCCGATCGACTACGCCGATCTTCCTTTCGGAGAGCAGGAGCTCAGGCGTCTTGTCATGACTTCTCTCGTCGAGCGCCACCACCAGGTGGAAGCGGGCAACCTGTCGGTGTCCGACATTCATGCGCTGTATCTTCTCAGCACCGCCAAGCTTGTGCTCGAAAACACCGTGCTTCACGCCAGGCTGCTTCTGCTTCAAGGGCAGCAGATCGATGTGCAGTCGCTGCTGGCTCCGTTCACGCTGAAAGGCAAGCCGTAGGCCGGCAAGGCGGAGCGCCCGGCTACCGGGCGCCTTGCCGTCACGTGCGCTCAGTTCTCGAAATAGTTCAGGCCGAGCGCGCCCTTCACCTCCGACACCGTCGCGCCTGCCACTTCCCTTGCGCGCAGCGTGCCGCGGCGCAGGACGTTGAGGACCTCCGCACGGTCGGTTTCGAACTCGCGGCGGCGCTCGCGAATGGGGGCGAGCATCGATTGCAGACGTTCGTTCAGCACGCGCTTGACCACGCTGTCGCCAAGGCCGCCGCGGCGATAGTGCGCCTTCAGTTCGTCGACCATGGGTACGTCGGGCTCGAACGCGTCGAGGAACGCGAACACCACGTTGCCTTCCACCTGGCCCGGGTCGCTCACGCGCAAATGGTTGGGGTCCGTGTACATGTTGTTCACGGCCTTCGTGATTTCGTCGGGAGTTGCGCCCAGCGTAATGGCGTTACCCAGCGATTTGCTCATCTTCGCCTTGCCGTCGATGCCAGGCAGCCGCGCGACGTGCGAGAGCACCGCTTCGCATTCGACCAGCACCTGTTTGTCGACCGTGTTGTTGAAACGGCGCACCAGTTCGTTGGTTTGTTCGATCATCGGCAACTGGTCGTCGCCCACGGGCACGCGCGTCGCCTTGAACGCCGTGATGTCCGCGGCCTGGCTCACCGGATACGTCAGAAAGCCGGCGGGGATGTCCCGCTCGAAACCGCGCAGCACGATTTCCGCCTTGATGGTGGGATTGCGTTCGAGGCGCGCGACCGTCACGAGATTGAGCAGATACTGGGTCAATTCCGCCAGCTCCGGCACCTGCGACTGGATGAAGATGGTCGACTTGGCCGGGTCGATGCCGACCGCGAGATAGTCGAGCGCCACCTCGATCACGTTTTCCGTGACTTTCTGGTGACGGCCCACGTTGTCGGTCATGGCCTGTGCATCGGCAAGCAGCAGGAATTGCTGCGCTTCGTGCTGAAGCTGCACGCGCGAGCGCAGCGAGCCGATGTAATGGCCAAGGTGAAGCGGACCGGTCGTGCGGTCGCCGGTGAGAATAATGGGCGGGTTCGTGGTCTGGTTTGCGTCTGTCATGGTCTGGGGTCTGCGTTCTGCGTTTTGTCGATACCACCAGCCGTCAGCGCGCACAAACGAAAATGCCGCCAGGACTGGCGGCATCACGTTTCGATGGACGAGTGGAAACGGGCCGCCTAAGTCAGGCGCGCCACCAACAGCTCAACGTGATCGGCTTCGTATCCATGAACGGAGTATAACGCGGCGGATCGCCATGCCGCCAACCACGCACCGGACGATGTCGTAACCCGGCGCCGCGGCCGTTCTCTCGACACCCCCGCCCGGAGCGTGCAGACGGCTTCCCCACACGAAGCCGCCGACCCGCGCGTTACCGCCTAAGCCGCGGAGAAAACGACCGCCGCGGCGTTCTCGACCTGCGTGAAAGTGCGGACAAAACGATAGGCCTGGCCGCCAATTTCCATCTCGTTGATGCCCGAGCGGGTCAGCTCCAGCATGTCATTGGCGAGCGGGATGGAGATCGTGCCGACCTTCTTCATTTCCTCGAGCAGGCCGGCCGGGTCGCCGAGGTAGATGGTGCAAGCGTCGTTCGTATGGCGCGTCATGACCACGCTCGCCGCCTTGTCGAGGGAAAGCTCGAGATATTCGACCAGGGTCTGCAGCGACTCCGGCACGGGTTCGTGAGAGACGTGCATCGATGTATTTGCGACTGTCATTGTGTGGTCCCCCATCGCGCCAATGTCCGGGCAGTCCGCTGGAGATCAGCGGTGCATCCACTATACGGCATCGTACATCGATACTCGACCCGTCCAGAAGGCCTTGGACGATACCGTGAATGCCGGGCTTCATCGCTCTTGCGCAGCGTGCGGCTAAAGCGCATGCCGTGAGCGCGCGCTGAATCGCAGTCAAGAAGCCGCGCTATTGCGTCGTTTTTTCTTCATCCCGGCGACCGTGGCCATTTCCTCAGTCGAATAAACCTGCTACTTTATGGTTACGTAATAATTGCCATACAAGCCGTTTTCAGCCCATCCACCAACAAAAATGCGTAGGTCATGGCTTTCAGCGAACCAAGGTCGCCATTTTTCGAGTGGGTCGTCTCTTCCGCTCAGAACCTGAGCGCAGACAATCGGCAGATATTGCTTGCGAATCTGTTCACGCGAACCTCGTCGATTGTGTTTGCGTCCGTTTGTGAAATCAGCGTCTGCGCGACCGCATACTTCCTTCATCCCAGACCCCTCTACGCAGGCTGGGGCGCCGCTGTTGTCGCATTGCTGATCGCGCGGCTCGCATTGATCTGGTTGTGCTCCTCGCGTAGCGCCAACGGCCGGCCCACACCGACATCCGCGTTTCTATTCGCGAGCCTGCTCTGGAGCATGCTGTTCGGTTTCGGCGCGTTGCTTTGCAATATCAGCGGAGATCAAACACTTTTCCTGCTCGGCAACGTTTGCGCGGTGGGCGTGATTGGCGGATTGGCCGGACGCAATGCCGGCACGCCCCGGCTCGTCATGCTGCAGATTACGTGCATTCTGGCGCCGCTTGCTCTTGGCGCGGCGCTGTCTCCTGGTTCCGGCAAACTGGTGTTGCTGTTTCAGGCGCCCTTTTGCGCCGCAGGCTTCTTTACGGTCGCGCTGCGCAGCAATCGCGATACGGTCGCGTTACTCCTCGCACGGGAAAGCAGCCATCGGCTCGCCCATCACGACAGCCTGACGGGCTTACCCAATCGCACGCGTATCAGTGAGCTGCTGCTTGAGCGCACAGAGAGAGGAGCGTTGGGCAAAGGCCAATCGTTCGCTGTTCTACTGATCGACCTCGACGGATTCAAGGCGATCAACGACAGTCTTGGCCATGCCGCCGGCGACCAGATCCTTCAGGAAGCGGCGATTCGCTTGCGCGAAGTGTTGCCCGGCGGCGAGCTCGTTGGACGACTGGCCGGCGACGAGTTCGTCGCGTTTTCCGACGGTGACGGGCAGGCCCGCGACGTCCGGATTCTGGCGGACCGCATCGTCAAGACTCTGGCGCGCCCATTCGCGCTGCGCGAGGCGCTGGTGCATATCGGCGCGAGCGTGGGGATCTCGCTCTATCCCGAGCACGCGAGAACCGGCCCGCAATTGCTGATTTGCGCCGATCGCGCGTTGTATGCCGTGAAACGCAGCGGCAAGAGTGCGTACGCCATTTTCGATGCGGGCAAGCACGCATCGGATGAAAGCCTGAGCCTTCTGCGCAGCGACCTGGAAGGCGCGCTGCATTCGTTCAGCGGCTTGCGCATGGAGTATCAGCCCATCGTCGATCTCAGCAGCGGTGCGGTGTCAGGACGCGAGGCGCTGATGCGCTGGACCCACCCGACTCGCGGCGAACTCCCGCCGTCCTCATTCATTCCCACTGCCGAACGTACGGGGCTTATTCTGGCGTTGGGACAGTGGGCTTTGCTGCAATCGTGCAAGGAAGCGGTGACCTGGCGCGACAAGGTCACCGTCGCCGTGAATGTTTCACCGGTGCAATTGAGGGAGGAGTCGTTTGCGTCGACCGTCGCGGGGATTCTGCGCAAGACCAGACTGCCGCCGCAGCGCCTGAATATCGAGGTCACGGAAACGGTACTCTTGAACGACGATGTCGTGACCCGGCGTAATATCGCGAGGCTGCAGGCATTAGGCATTGGTCTTGCGCTGGACGATTTCGGCACCGGCTTTTCGACCATGTCGACTCTTGTGCGTTTTTCGTTCGACAAGCTCAAGATCGACAGCTCTTTCGTCAAGGAGTCCGTGCATCGCCGCGAATCGGCTGCGGTGGTGCGTGGGATCGTGGCATTGGCGCGGGAGATCGGCATGCCCACCACGGCCGAGGGCATCGAGACGCAAGAACAGCTGGATTTCGTGCGCGTGTGCGGATGCACGCATGCTCAGGGTTTTCTGCTTGGCCGGCCCGTGCAGGGGCACGAGATCGCGCGGATCGAAGAAAAGGCTGCCGCGCATTCCGCGAAGCAATGAGCGCTTATCAATTCCGGCACGGAGGCCGATATGGAGCCCACCTTGCAATACCAACTGCGGCTTACCGTTTCGCCAGAACTGGCCGACGCATTGCGTGCTGACCCGGCGAGTGCATCGCATAGCGCGCTTCGTGACGTGCTGCTCAGGCATGACGCGACGTTGAAATGCCAGTTCGACGCATTCGCCGACTACGTGCGCGAAGCGCAACAGCAGGGTACGGAAAATTATCCGCTCTATCAGTGGACTCTCGAGACGATCGAGAATCCGGAGAAGCAAGCCAGGTACTTGCGCTCGTTTACCGTCTATGTGAACGGCGGCGAGGTTTACGGCAAGGATGTCACGGATATCATGGAGAACGAACTATTGGGATTGGTCAGCGAAGATGGAGTTCAGCGCGTCTCAAGGTTCGATACCAATCCTGCCAATAATCCGCAACCGCCAAGGCGCTAGCGCTTGCCGAACCTGAAGTCCGCCACGTCTTCGCGCAGCGTCAGCTAATCGTCATTTTCGATTTTACATTTGACGACAGCACGTTGAGTTCGTGAGACGATGCATGCTCACTTTTTCTTAAGGAGAGCGACATGGGACTCTTGGACGAAGTAGGAAAGATTGCGGGGGCGGTCGCCGCCGTTGAAGCGGCGGAAAAAGTGGATCCGGAAGCGGGTTTGCTTACGAAAGGCATCGCCGCTGTTGCCGGTTTCGAAGGTGCCGGTAAGCTGGAATCAATGTTGGAAAAGAAAGACAACGACCAGCAGGACGTTGCCGACAACGCCCAACCCACAGACGACACGAATCCGCAGACGTGAGCGGAAGTCTGCTGCCGGCTGCATGATCCGCGACGGAATGCATGCGCCGGCGAATTCTCCGCGCGCTTCGCCGAGCGCCGCCAGATACCCCATTACGTTGTGCACGTAGCCACCCGCTGGTAGTCGGGCGTTCTACCGTTAGCAGCTTTAAAATCAATCAGAGATCTTTATCGATCGACCAAGCTGTCAATTGTCTGAATGGCAATGCGGAGTGGACGCATGGAACTGTCCGCTTTGGGCGGTTTCATCCGGGTGTCATCGCCTCGCGCCTAGGATGGCTGTCGCCAGGCTCATGCGCCGGCATCCTTCCACCTCCGCACAAACACACCAGACATGTCGAACAGAAAAATCGTAAAGACTTCGCCGACCGATCAGGGTGCTTCCATCGTCTCGCGCCGCGGGTTCCTGAAGTTCGCCGGTGCGTCCAGTCTCGCTACGGCGGCGGGCACGCTTTCATCGGCGGCGCGCGCGGCGAACAGCGCGCCTGACGGCACACCGGAGCAGGTCCACCTGACCTGGGGTAACGATCCGGCCAGTGAGGTCACGGTCTCCTGGGCGTCGCTTGCACCCGCGGTGAACCCGCAAGTCCGTGTCGGCGTCGCGGGTGCGGCGAAACATACGGTGCATGGCGTCCAGACCACTTATACGGACGGTCTGAACGGCGAGGTCGTGTTCACGTATCACGCGCATCTGCGCGATCTGAAGCCCGCTACGAGCTATGAATACCAGGTGAGCGCGGAGAACGACAGCCATGCGGCTCAGCCTTTCACGGCGAGCTTTCGCACTGCGCCGCGCGGCCGCGCGCCGTTCCGCTGGACCAGCTATGGCGATCTCGCGACGCCGAACACCGGCTGGGTGTTGTCGTCGCCGCAAAGCCGTTTCGCGGTGCAGGCAGTCGAGCGCTTTGAGCCTCTGTTCCACCTGCTCAATGGCGACCTGTGTTACGCCAATCTGAATCCGGCGCACCAGCCGGAGGTATGGCGCGACTTCGGCAACAACTGCCAGACTTCGGCGTCGAACCGGCCGTGGATGCCGTGTCCGGGCAACCACGAACTCGAATTCAATAACGGTGAGCAGGGCCTCGCCTCGTATCTCGCACGCTATAAGCTGCCGGACAATCACACGCGCTTTCAGGGTCGCTGGTACAGCTTTCGCGTGAGTTCCGTGCTCTTCATTTCGCTCGATGCTGACGACGTCGTGTATCAGGACGCAGCGGCCTTCGTCGCCGGCCCGGATCCTCTCGTGCCCGTTGCGAGCACCGGCAATCCGCCGATCCAACCCGGCACGTCGCTCTATGTGCGTGGATATAGCGCGGGCGAGCAGACGCGTTGGCTTGAAAGGACGTTGCGCCGTGCGGCTGAAGACGACGAAGTCGACTGGATCGTCGTCCAGATGCATCAGGACGCGCTGAGTTCATCGAAGACCGGCAACGGTTCCGATAAAGGCATCCGAGAAGCCTGGTTGCCGCTGTTCGACCGCTATGGCGTCGACCTGGTGCTGTGCGGGCACGATCACGATTACGAACGCAGTTACCCCGTGCGTGGCTGCAATCACCACAAAGGCACCGACATCGCGACGGGCCAGCCGGTCGATACGCTGCAGCCGAAACCGGTGATGTCGGCCGTGTCCGCGGGCGCGTCGACGTTCGATACGAGTCACGGCACGATTCACCTGATTCTCGGCGGTGGCGGCACGAGCGCGCCGCTGGACGTCTATGGCGTGGATGCCGGCACGGGGCTGCCTCAGGCGCGTATCTTCACGCGGCCCAACCGCCCGGTTGCCGGCACCACGTCCGGGACGTTCGTGCGTGCGGGCGCGGACGCAGTGGAAGACGCGATCTGGTCGGCGCAACGCGATACCGGCACCGGTTATGGCATTGCGGTGTTCGATCATGATCCCGGGCATCCCGGCGGCGAGACCACGATTACGATGAACTACTATCACGCGCCTGGCGCAGATCAGACTCCGACGCAGAACTACGAGTTGTTCGAGACGATCGAGTTGAAGAAGACGCGACGCAGATAAGGTTCGAACACGCGGGGCTCGCCGGCATGACCTCGCGCGCGCCGCACGATACACGCCTCCTCGACCTTTCCGGATGATTTTGTTACACGTCTTACGGATGTGAAGCGACGTAGTTACAAAAGCCTTTCAAAAGCGCAGTTATACTCGGCGCCGTCCAAACAATGAAAGGGCTTTTTATGTCGAAGAGAATCCTCCGGATGGTTGCCGTCGCAGCGCTCACCGCTTCGGCATCGTTGTCGGCGCTGGCCGGCGATATGAATAACGCGCTTGGCGGCGCGCTCGGCGGCGTGGCCGGCGCAGCAGTGGGCGGTGCGTTAGGCGGCAGCACGGGCGCCGTGCTCGGCGGAGCAGTCGGCGGCGGCGCGGGCGGCGCGGTGACGTCGAACCGCAGGGAGCGCACGGGCGCGATCATCGGCGGCGCGCTGGGCGGCGGTGCGGGCACCGCGGCGGGCAATGCAATGGGCGGTCGCAGCGGCGGTCTCGTCGGCGCAGCGCTGGGCGGCGGCGCCGGGTCGGCGCTCGGCGGCAACATGTCGCGCTCCAACTCGTACGCGGACGACTATTCCCGCGGCTACCGGTCGCGCAAGCATCATCACAAGCACCGGCACGACGACTGAATGGCGCGCGAACGGGCGAGTGGGCTCGCAGGCAAACTGCCTGCCCGCTCGCTGATTGCTTCGCGCAACACGTGACACACTCTGCATTGACATTGGTTCGTGCGCCGTTATCGTAAAGGCTCTTCGCAGTCGACTGCCGGCACGCTCGCTGCGGGAACACTTCACGATTTCCCCATCCTCACGGAACATAAAAACGATGCTACGAGTGTATTGCGCAGGGCCGCTGTTCAACGCAGCCGAGCGATCCGAAATGGATTCGATTGCCGCCACGCTGGAGGCTGCGGGATTGTCGACGTTTCTGCCGCATCGCGACGGGCTGGAGTTCGCGAAGCTCAAGCCGGAACTCGAGAAACTCGGCGCCTCGGTCGAAGAAGCCGCGCACATGCTCGACCGCGCGATCTTCAATCTGGATACGTATCAATTGCTTACGCGTTGCGATGCGGTCGTGGCCAATCTCAACGGCCGGGTCGCCGACGAGGGCACGGTTGTCGAAGCGTCGCTTGCGTGGCACGCGGACAAGCCGCTTGTTTTATTCAAAGCTGACGCACGGACCATGCTCAGCGGGTCCGATAACCCGATGCTCACCGGGTTGGGTGATTTCAAGGTGGTCGATCAACTGGCTGCGCTGCCGCAGGCCATTCTGGAAGCTGTTGCGCGCGATCGGACCCACAGGGCCGAGCAGACGTTGGAGAGCGGCGCGCAGATCGCGGCGCTTCGCGAGGGCGGCGGCGAGTTGAGTGCGCTCGCAAAGACGCTATACAGCGCTTTCAAAAAGCCATAAGGCCGATGCCTGCGTCAGCAGGCGCACCGCAAAAATCCCGCTCCGCCGACTCCCGGATCGCGCCGGAAAACGTTAAGCTTCGCCCCCTCGTTGTTCCTTTCACGCCACGCCGTTTATTTTTTTGACGCGCCGTTTATTTTCATCGCCCTATGATTGGACTGCTCGTTTTTCCGCCGCAGTGGCTGGTACGCATTCACTGAGCGATTCGAAAACCCGGTAATCAATCAGCGCGCACGATGGCAAAACCATTTAAATTTCGTTGCGCGCAATAAAAATTAAACAACACCTCATGCTTCTCGCAGTTTGCGCAACAACGGTTGTAGAAACGTACTGCATGCACGGTCATGGCGCTGGCGGAAAGAGCAATTGATACCCTCAATGACTGCTTGATCACGATCACGGAGCCAACAAGTATGAAAAAGTCTTTACTCGCGGTCGCGCTCTTTGGCGCATTTACAATGTCGGCGCATGCGCAAAGCAGCGTGACCCTCTACGGCCTTATCGATGCTGGATTGGTGTACACGAACAATCAGCTCGGACACAGTAATTGGCAGGAAGTGAGCAGTTCGACTCAGAATACGGTCTTCGGCCTCAAGGGCTCGGAGGATCTGGGTGGCGGCTTGCACGCGATCTTCAAACTCGAGCAAGGCTTCCTGCTGAACAACGGCGCCCAGGCATTCTCCGGTGATGGCTTCGGCTCCCAGGCATGGGTCGGCCTGCAAAGCGATCCTTACGGCACGTTGACGTTCGGCCGCCAGTTCGACGTGATGAACGACCTCGTCGGACCGCTCACGGCGGAGTTCAATACGTGGGGCGGTAACATGGCCGCGCATCCGTTCGAAAACGACAACCTCGCTGCGAATTCCGTCGTGATCAACAACTCGGTGAAGTACGCGAGCCCGACCTACCGCGGCATTACGTTCGAAACGATGTATTCGTTCAGCAACAAGGCGGGCGACTTCGGCAATAACCGTTCATATGGATTCGGCGTTTCCTATGCGCAAGGTCCGATCAATCTCGCTGCGGGCTACCTGCAACTGAACAACGCGGGCAACGGCAGTGGCGCGGTCACGTCGGGCGATACGAGCGCGAACTTCCTCGCGGAGCGCCAGCGTATCTGGTCGCTGGGTGGCAATTACACATTCGGGCCGGCTACCGTCGGGCTGGTGTGGAGCCATTCTCAGATCGACAACGCAGCGGGCGTGTTCTCGTTCGGCACGGGCAGCTACCTCGGTGCGGGTGACACGTCTGTCGGTTCGCTGAACGGTTCACTGCGCCTCGACAACTACGAAGTGAACGCAAAGTACGCGCTCACGCCCGCGGTGACCGTATCGGGCGCCTATACGTACACGCATGGCGCATATAACGGTTCGTCGCCGGGATGGAACACGGCCATGCTGCAAACGGACTACGCGATCAGCAAGCGCACGGACTTCTATCTGGAAGGCGTCTATCAGAACGTGCACGGCGCACCGGCGGACTCCGTCCTGTCGCATGCCATGATCAACACGTTGTCGCCGTCGGCGACCAACACGCAGGTGGCGGTCACTGTCGGTATGCGTCACGCGTTCTAAGCAGCTTCGGATCGAGTGATTGATGATTGCGTATGCCTGGCATCTGCCGGGCATACGTCATCCTTCAGGCGCGATGCTCAAGGCCTTCGGTCGATCGGAGCGGTCCGGGTCAGCCGCGCAATCGTCCCATCTCCCACGCAGCGTTGCACCGCATGGACAAGGTTCAGCGCGACGCGTCCTGTGAATCCTCGTTCTTCGCTTCGGCCAGAATCTGCTGGATGGCCTGCTCGAAAGTTTCCACGGGTTGTCCGCCGCTCACCAGATAGCGGCGATTGAAGATAATGGCCGGCACCGACTGGATGCCCATCGCCTCGTTGTTCCGCTCCTCCGCTCGAACTTCGGCTGCGTACGTTCCGTTTTGCAATACGTCACGGGCCTCCGTGGCGTCGAGTCCTACGGATTGCGCCGCTTCGATCAGCACTTCGTGGTCGCTCGTGTCCTTGCCTTCGGAGTGGTAAGCGCGCAGCAGCGCCAGTTTGAGCGGCAACTGCTCGCCCTTGATGCCGGCCCAATGCAGCAGACGGTGCGCGTCGAAGGTGTTGTAGACGTGTTTGCGCGGGCCGAATTCGAAACCCACGCTCGCACCGCGCTCGCGGATCGCCGCCTGCGTTTCCTCGATCTGCTCCGGCGTGCGCCCATACTTCTTGCCGAGGTAGTCGACAATATTCTCGCCGTCCGGCCCCATGTGCGGATTCAACTCGAACGGATGCACGACGATGCGAGCGTCGACCGCGTCGCCAAGGCGCGAAATCGCACGCTGGAGCGAGGAGAGGCCGATCGCGCACCACGGGCATGCGATATCGGAGACAAAATCGATGGTGAGCGCTTGTGTCATTGCGGTGTTCCTGATGGAGATGATCTAGTGCGTGGCCGGCCTGATGCCAAGGCGACAGCCGCGAACAGCGTAACCCGAATCGCGGGTATTTGCAGGAGCGCGCTCGTGACGGGGTGCGAGCCGGGGATTTACAATTCACCACCGCGGCAAGAGCGATTGACCACACGAGTAACAGGGATGCCGATAAACGTCATAATCCGTCGTCTACGGCAACAACTGCTTTTCCAACGTTGAAAGGAGTTTCAAATGAGCAAGGGATATTGGGTGTCGTCTTATCGCGCGACGAAAGATGCGGCCAGGCTGGCCGCGTATGCACAGCTCGCTGCGCCCGCCGTGGCGGCTGCCGGCGGCAAGTTCATCGTGCGCGGCGTGGCGGACGAGGCACGTGAGCAGGGTTTGAAGGAGCGTACGGTCGTGATCGAATTTCCGACCTACGAAGCGGCTGTCGCCGCCTATGACAGCGAACCCTACAAGAAAGCGCTGGAGGCGTTGGGCGACGGCGTGGAGCGCGATCTGCGCATTGTGCGCGGCGCCGAGTAACAACGAGGATGGGGCGCCGCTCATACGGCGCACGCCCCGGCCGGCAACGCGGCATGATGAATGCGCGGGCAGGCCGCCACCTGCCGCGCTTACCCGCAAACTTTACTTCACCGCACCCAACGCAAGTCCCTTCACCAGATACCGTTGTAGCCACGCGAACACAACCGAAACCGGCAGTGTCGCGCAGAGCGTGGCGGCCATCACGAGATGCCACTGTACGACGTATTTCCCCGCGACCATGTCGGTCACCTGCACGGTCAGCGTCTTGTTCTCCGGTGAGCGGATCAACGTATAAACGACCGCAAATTCGTTCCACGCATTGATGAACGTAAAGATCGCGGTGACGACGATCGCAGGCACGGCCAGCGGCAAGAACACCTTGAAGACCGCCTTGGTCCGTCCGCACCCTTCGAGCCATGCCGACTCTTCCAGATCACGCGGCACCGTCTGGAAATACGAAGACAGCATCCACACGGCAAACGCGATATTGAAGGCTGCGTAAGAAACGATCACGCCGATCTTGGAGTCGACCAGGTTTCCATCGCCATAAGGAATCATCGCGGCGAGCCGGAACAGGCCTACCACGAGCAGGATAGGCGACAGCATCTGCGTGACGAGCAGAAACTGACGATAGAACCCGCGGCCTCGAAACGGAAACCTCGCCAATGCATAAGCCGCCGGCAGACTGACAGCCAGCGCAAGCGCGGTCGACAGCAAACTGATCACCGTGCTGTTGCGCAGCGCCACGCCGAAGTTGGCTGCCACCCACATGTCGGAGAAATTGCTCCACTGCCAATGCACCGGCAGCCACCGCGCCGGATAGACAAAAATCTCGGAAGCCGGCTTCAACGCGGTGAACAGCATGACGGCAAATGGAAACAGCACGACCACGACCAGTGGCGACAGCGCGAGCCAGCACCACAGCGAACGCTTCATCTTGACGCTCAGACTCATGACGGATCTCCTTCTTTCGCGGGCTGCAGACGCAGATAGGCGATCGAGAATACGAACAGCATGACGAGCATGATCAGCGACACGGCTGCCGCTTCGCCGGGACGCCCGAGCCGGAAGCCAAGCTCGTAGAGATAGGTGACGAGAATGTGCGTGCTGTTGTCGGGGCCGCCCTGCGTCATCACCCAGATGATCGGAAACGAGTTGAACACGTAAATCACATTCAACAGAATCGTCATGTTGATGAACGGCCGCAACAGCGGCATGGTGAGTTTGCGAAACTGCTGCCAGGCGCTCGCGCCGTCCATGCGCGCGGCTTCATAAATATCGCCTGGCACGGACGACAATCCGCCGAGCAGAATCGTCACCGTAAACGGGATCGAGACCAGTATGCCGACCGCGATTTCAACAGGAAACGCGAGTTCCGGTGTAGCCAGCCAATGAATCGGACCGCTGATCAATCCCAGCCTTTGCAGCGTGACGTTGACCATGCCGTAGTCGTCGTTGAAAGCCCAGCGCCAGACCACGGCGGTCATGGTCAGCGAGACGGACCACGGCAGCATCACAATCGTGCGCGCCACGCCGCGTCCATAGAAATCCTGATTCAGCACCAGTGCGACCGGCACCGAGATCAGCACCGTGCCACCGACCACGCATACCGTCCAGACGAGGGTTCGTTTGGCGGCGGCAAGAAACGCGGGGTCGCCGAAGATCGTATAGAAATTCTGCAGACCGGTGAAATCGCGAATGGCGCCGAAGCGCGAGACCTCGTGAAGCGATTGCCACACGATATTGAAGATCGGATAGCTGATGATGAAAAGCGCCAATATCAGACTCGGCGCTATCAGCAACCAGGGCGCTTGCAGGCGCGTAGAAGCGGAACGGCTCATGCGTGCTCGATCGTAAGACGCGTCTGGAAGAATAAGCAGGCGCGACGGGATGGGCCGGATAGTGCGTGATGGCCGGAACGCGCAGCGCCTTCCCGGTGGCGGCGCGCGTTCCGTGTTCAGCAGATCAAGACGAGATCAGTGCGAGATCAGTACCGGATCGCTACGGAATCAATGGCCGAGCGACTTGTTCGCCTGCGTGGCCGCCGCGTTCAATGCGTCAGCCGGCTTCGCCTTGCCCAGGTAAATCGACTGCATTGCGTCGGTCACGGCCTTCGCGGTGTCTTCCCAACCCGTCACCGTGGGTGCGAAGCGGGCCGTCGGCAGCAAGGCGACGAAGGCCTTCGTGTCCGGATCGTTGAACGCCGGATCCGTCGATTCAGCCTTGGTGGTCGGCAGGAAGCCCTCGGTCGTCGTGAACTCCACGCGCGGTTCCTTCGTGAACAGATAGTCGAGGAACTTCCACGCCGACTTCTTCACCTTCGAGTTCTTGAACATCACGATCGAGTCGGTGACCGCGTACGTAGCGTGCGTCGTGCCCATCGGAATCGGATCGATGCCGTACTTCAGATTCGGGGCTTCCTTCTTGATCTGTTTCGACAGGAACGGCGCGGAAATCACCATCGCAACGCGGCCCTGCTTGAAGAGGTTCTGCACGTCTTCGCGGCTATAGCCGGTCACACCCGGTTGCGTCAGACCTTGATCGATCATCGACTTGTACAACGTGGCCGCCTTGATGCCGGCCGCCGAATTGAACGCCGCCTTGTTGTCCTTGCCGACCACGTCGCCGCCATTGGTCCACAGGGCGTAGTAATAGTAGACGTCCGTTTCGATTTCCTTGCCTTGCAAGCCGAATCCGGCAATGCCTTGCGCCTTCAGTTTCTTCGACGCTTCGATCACGTCGTTCCAGGTCTTCGGGCCGTCCGGATAGCCGACCTTCGCGAGCAGGTCCTTGTTGTAGTACAGCGCGCGCGCCGAAGCGGCGATCGGCAGGCCGTAGACCTTGCCGTTGATTTCACCCGGTGCGAGGAACGGACCGATGAAGCGGCCCTTGAAGCTCGCATCCATGTAGCCGTCGAGCGGTTCCGCGACGTCGTCCTTCACGAAGTCGAGCAGCCAGCGCGTGCCGACGATCGCGAGGTCGGCGTTGGCGTTGCCGGAAATGTCTGTTTGCAGCTTCTGTTGCAGCGTGTCCCAGTTCACGTCTTCGATCTTGATGGTCGTGCCGGGATTGGCCTTCTCGAAGTTGCGGGCCATTTTTTCGAAGTACGGCGCGGTCGCGTCGCTGTAGTGGGCGACGGTCACGCGGACCGTGTCGGCGTGAGCCGCGACGGCGATACCTGCGAACGCGAGCGCCACGGCAACTTTGCCGAGCGCGAGGGAAGCACGGGCATGCAACGACATTTCTCTCTCCTGTGTCGAGCGGAGTGAGCGCGCTGGCGCTGACTCCGGTCCCATCCAACGATGGTGGGGTGGTTGGCTGCCGTCGCCGGCCGCTTTGGGTTAAATTGTTTGAAAAAATCCTACATGACGAAAAATGGCTTGTCACGTAGGGTCTGCCATATTTCTTCGGAGCCGGTTTTGTGCATAAGATGCTGTAAAGCAGGGATATTCTGCATGGCGTGATGTCATGGATACCCAATCTTCGGGATGACTAGACGATCGCGCAAAGCCGGGCTTGTAAGAAATTTACAGGCTAATCCAGGCCTGGCGGCGCGATTGACGAGCGAGGCGGACAATGAATCGTGTGGTGTTGGTAACGGGCGCTTGCGGCGGCATCGGCAGCGTGTTGTGCAAACGCTTCGTGGAACAGGGCGATACGGTGCTGGCGCTCGACATCGACGCCACCGCGCTCGGCGCGTTGACCGCACAACTCGGCGAGGCGCATGTCACGCCGATTGCGGTCGACCTCGGCGAGGCCGCCGCAGTGCAGCAGGCGGTGGCCGCCGCGGTCAAGGTGCGGGGTCCGGTAGACGTGCTGGTCGCCAACGCGGGCGCGGCACAAGGTCTGACGCTTGCCACGACGGACGTTGCGAGCTGGCAGCGCGACATCCATCTGAATCTGAACGGCACGTATCACACGGTCGAAGCCGTGCGTGCGTCGATGATCGAGCGGCAGCGCGGCGCGCTGGTACTGATCGGTTCGGTGAACGGCATGGCCGCGCTCGGTCATCCGGCTTACAGCGCGGCGAAGGCCGGGCTCATCAGCTATACGAAGGCGCTTGCGCTCGAACTCGGCCGTTACGGTATTCGCGCCAACATCGTGTGTCCGGGCACGGTGAAGACGCAGGCGTGGCAGGCGCGCGTCGACAAGAATCCGCAGGTCTTCGAGGATCTGAAAAAGTGGTACCCGTTGCGTGACTTCGCGACGCCCGACGACATTGCCGACGCGGTGCTGTTTCTCGCCTCGCCGATGGCGCGCGTGATTACCGGCGTCGCGTTGCCGGTGGACGGCGGCCTGATGGCCGGCAACCGTTTGATGGCGGAAGAACTGACGCTCGAATCACTGTGAAATCACCGTGAACCGCCTGAAGCAACATGCGGGCGGCGTGAATTCGAGTCAACGAAAGAAGACGATGAGGACAGCATGGCAGCAGTGCAACTGAGCGGCATCTTCAAACGCTACGGCGACACGCAGGTGGTGCACGGCATCGATCTGGACATCGACGACGGCGAGTTCGTCGTGCTAGTCGGGCCGTCGGGCTGCGGCAAGAGCACGTTGATGCGCATGGTGGCGGGACTCGAAGAGATCAGTGGCGGCGATCTGATGATCGGCGGCACGCGCGCGAACAGCCTTGCGCCGCAGCAGCGCAATATCTCGATGGTGTTTCAGAGCTACGCGCTGTATCCGCATCTGTCCGTCTATGAAAACATCGCGTTCGGGCCGCGGATTCGCAAGGAGTCGGCGGCGAGCTTCAAGCCGCGGATCGAGGCCGCTGCAAAAATGCTGAACCTCGGCAGTTATCTGGACCGTTTGCCGCGCGCGCTGTCGGGCGGCCAGCGGCAACGCGTGGCAATGGGCCGCGCCGTGGTGCGCGAGCCGTCGCTGTTTCTGTTCGACGAGCCGCTGTCCAATCTCGACGCCAAGCTGCGCGTGCAGATGCGCACGGAAATCAAGGCGCTGCATCAACGGCTGAAGAATACGGTGATCTACGTCACGCACGATCAGATCGAAGCGATGACCATGGCAGACCGCATCGTCGTGATGAACGCGGGGCGTATCGAGCAGATCGGCCGTCCGCTGGAGCTATACGATCATCCGGCGAATCTGTTCGTGGCGAGCTTTCTCGGTTCGCCGTCGATGAATTTTGCCGAAGGTGTGATCGCGAACCGCACGCAAGGCCAGGGTCTCGCGCTGAAACTCACGGACGGCGGCGAGATCGTGCTGGAGGGCGCTCCCGCTTCGGCCGTGCTCGGCGCGAAGGTCACGCTCGGCGTGCGGCCCGAACACATCGAGACGATGGCGCCGGCACCCGACGCAACGATGGAAGTTGAAGTGGTCGAGCCGACTGGCGCGGAAACGCACTTGTACGGGAAAATAGGCGGCAGCACGTGGTGCGTAACGACTCGTCAGCGCTCGAAGGTCGAGCCCGGCGAGCGCGTTGCGCTACGCCTGCCGGCCGAACATATTCACCTGTTCGATACGGAAAGTGGACGCAGGCTGGTCTGAACCGCGTGTTGTCGTTCGAGGTCGATCCAGGCTCGCCTCACGCATGATTGATGCTGCCACGTAAGGAACACCGGGTGTCCGCACCGAACTTGATTCCCCACATTCGCAGCGCACTCGCCAGTTTGCGGCCCGCCGAGCGCAAGGTCGCCGAGATGGTGTTGAACGACGTCGACTTCGCGATGCGCGCGAGCATCACCGAACTTGCGCAGCGCGCCGAGGTGTCCGAGCCATCTGTGACGCGTTTTTGCCGCGCGATCGGTGCGCATGGCCTGCGCGACTTCAAGATGCAATTGGCGCAGAGCGTAGCGGGCGGCGTGCCGTACGCATCCACGGCGGTGGCGCGCGACGACGATGTGCAAACGCTCATGGAGAAGGTGGGCGAAGCGGCGATCGACGGTATCGCCCATGCGCGCGGCGCGCTGGATCCAGCAGTGGTCGAGAGTGCGATTGCGGCGTTGTCGAGCGCACGGCGGGTGTTTTTCTTCGGCGTCGGTTCGGGCTCAGGGCTGGTCGCGCAAGATGCGGCGTTGCGGTTTCTGCGGCTCGACATTGCGTCCACCGCATTTACGGATGGTCATCTCCAGCGTCTTTACGCGGGCCTCATGGAACCGGGCGACGTGGCCTTTGCGATTTCACATTCGGGCCGCAGCGTCGAAGTGAACGAGAGCATTCAGATCGCCAAGGAGCGTGGGGCGACGACGATTGCACTGACCAATGTCGGCTCGCGCCTCGCGTGGCTGGTCGATATTCCGCTGCTGCTGCGCGTGCCGAGTCCGATCGATCCGAATACGCCGGGCGTGTCGCGGCTCGTGCATCTTTGCATCATGGACGCGCTGGCGATCGGCGTCGCGCTCAAAGCGGGGCCGAATACGCTCGAAAAGATGCGGCATGCGAAGGCGAGGTTGGCCTCGCATGAGCCGGAGGCGGCGGGGGATTGATTGGAGGCGCGGTGGTGAGCCGCGCGCGCAACGCCGATGCAGGTTTCAATCTTCTGCAGTTTCGATTACCCGGCTCCCCAAACGCTACAAACTGACCTTTCTTCAATTCAAAAAAACGATTATTCGGTCGTTGCCGCCATCCATCCAAAGCGCCGTGACAACCGCATTGTCGCGGCGCGCAGTGTCTGCGCCGGCCCGCCCGCCAATTCGCTGTCGAAGCTGCCGCTCGGTCCCATCAATGCCAGTACCAGGCAGATGCTGCCCGTATGATCCATCACCGGCGCTGCCAGCGTGTCGATGCCCGGCACAGGCCGGCTCAGCGCCGTATCGATTCCATGCGCGCGGATTTGCGCGAGGCGCTGCGCGTAGGGTTGAGTCAGTGGAGGCGGCGCAGACGTTGCCTCCGTGCCGCCGCGGACCTTAGCTCCACCCTCTGACGCCGCTTTCCCCGCAAAAACCTGTGCCGCATCCGCCCCCGCCAACCGCAGATGATCCTGCGTCAGCAAACCGGCGCGTACGTCGTCCGCGACGTAGGCGGCAAACACGCGGCCTATCGCCGTGTTCACCAGCGACATCACCGTCCCGACCCGCAGGCTCACATGCAGTGGCCGCGCCGATTCCTCCAGGCGCACGACCGTCGGCCCGAGCGGTCCGAGCACCGCCATCGCGACGCTCATGCCCGTGGACGCCGCCAGTTCGACCACCTCGGGTTCCGCTTCGCGCGTTGGCGATAAGCGCTGCAAACCGATCAGCCCAAGCTCCAGCGCGAGCGGCCCGGCTTCATAACAGCCGGACGCATCGCGATTGAGCAAACCGATTTTCAGTAGACTCACCAGATGCGGAAACGCCTTCGCTGGCGGCATGCCGGCGGCGGCCGCGAGATCGCGCAGGTTCAACGGCCGCGCCGCTGCGACCAGCGCCGCCAGCAACTCGCCGGTGCTGTCGAGCGACTGGATGCCGCGCTGCGGTTTCGCATCGGCGGATGGGGCGTGAGGGGTGTCGAGAGAATCGGTCACGATGCGAAAGACGCTGACAAGGAAGGTTCTGCTGCCAGTTGGGCGCCGATGTCGCGCGCCGTGGCAAGCAGCGCACGCGCGATCGGCCCGTCGCTTGCGACGTCGATCGCGCCGGTCGAGCCGATCACGGTGAGCGCGAGCGACAGGCGGCCATCGGCATCCAGCACCGGCGCGCTCAGACTGCTGATGCCCGGACTCGGCGCATCCACGCTGCTTTCCAGGCCGCGCACGCGGATCGCGTCGAGGGCGGTCTCGAAGGCGGCGCTTTCGTCAGGCGGCGTCATGGTGCGATTCGCGGGGCCGGACTGATTTGCCCACATCGCATCGCGCACCTCGCGCGGCAGAAACGCGCAAAACACGCGTCCCGTCGATGTTGTCGGCAGCGACATCACCGTGCCCACATGCAAGTTGACGTGCAGCGGAAAGCCCGCGTGCTCATAGCGAACGATAGTCGGCCCTTGCGGCCCGGCAATACAGATCGCGACGCTAAAGCCGATCGCTTCGGCCAAGGCGGCCACGCGCGGCACGGCGGCGCGAAACGCCGGCTGGTTCTCCAGGTGTAGCAACCCGAGCCGCAGCGACAGCGGACCGGGTTCATAGCGGCCCGACAGTTCGTCACGCTTGATCAGACCCAGCCGGCTCAAGCTCACCAGATAAGCATGCGCCTGCCCCGGCGCGATCTGCGCGGCGGTGGCGAGGTCGGACAAGGCGAGCGGAGCGCGCGCCTGCGCGAGCGCCAGCAACACTCGGCCGCCCACTTCGACGCTCTGAATGCCACGCTGCGTCTTGCCGCCGTCCGCTGTCTCGCGGCCGTCCGCGCCTTTGCCCGTGGCCGGTTTCGCTGCTTTGCTCACACCTGCGCTCGTCCGTAAAAAAGGGTTCATGTTAACCGAAGGGCCGCGTCTCGCTGTGCTGATCTTAGGCCGTTTGAGATTTGCGTATAGCGATACATTTCGCTATTGACAAATAATTGCGTGCCGTCCTAAGATGCATTCACCCCGACACACCGGCGCAGTCACAGAGTCAAAACGGGGCGAGACAATCCTCCAATACCGTCAGCCCGCGCGGCATTCGCGCAGCCGGCCGTCTCGCCTCACGTCCAACTTTTGAGGGAGACACGCATCATGGCAAAGGCATTCGCATCCCAGGCCGACCTGGAAGTCAAAAAAGTCACGTGGACCAAGTTGTCCGAGAACGCCTACGCCTACACGGCTGAAGGCGATCCGAATTCGGGCGTGATCATCGGCGACGACGGCGTGCTGATCGTCGACACCACCGCCACGCCGGCCATGGCGCAAGACCTCATCGCGAAGATTCGCAGCGTGACGGATAAGCCGATCAAATACGTCGTGCTGTCGCATTACCACGCGGTGCGCGTGCTCGGCGCATCGGCGTATTTCGAGGAAGGCGCGCAGGAGGTGATCGCGAGCCGCGGCACGTACGAAATGATCGTCGAGCGCGGCGAAGCGGACATGAAGTCGGAAATCGAGCGCTTTCCTCGCCTGTTCGCCGGTGTCGAAACGGTGCCGGGTTTGACGTGGCCCACGCTCGTCTTCGAAAAGGAAATGACGCTGTTCCTCGGCAAGCTCGAAGTGCGCATCGCGCATCTCGGCGCAGGTCACACCAAGGGCGACACGGTGGTGTGGCTGCCGTCGCAGAAGGTGCTGTTCTCCGGCGACCTGGTCGAGTACGACGCGGCCTGCTATTGCGGCGATGCCCAACTCGAACAGTGGCCGGCCACGCTGGAAGCATTGCGCGCGCTGAAGGCCGACAAGCTCGTGCCGGGCCGCGGCCCCGCGCTGACCACGCCGGAAGACGTCAACAAAGGTCTGGATTACACGAAGGACTTTGTCACCACGCTGCTGCAGCAGGGCCGCGAAGCCGTCGAGCAGCAACTCGACCTGAAGGCCGCGATGGCGCACACGCGCAAGGCGATGGACCCGAAGTTCGGCCATGTCTTTATCTACGAGCACTGCCTGCCGTTCGACGTGTCGCGTGCTTTCGACGAAGCAAGCGGTATCACGCATCCGCGCATCTGGACCGCGCAACGCGACAAGGAAATGTGGGACGCGCTGCAAGCCTGACCGAGACAGACGCACAGCAAGACAAAGCAGAGCGGAGAAGGACGGAGACACAAGATGAGCACCAACTACCAGACGCTGTCGTTCGAGTACCAGCCGTGCCGTGAACAGAGCGCGCGAGGCGGCGCGGAGCAGGCGGTCTATCCCGTGATCGTGGTCGGCGCGGGCCCGGTGGGCCTCGCTACCGCGATCGATATCGCGCAGCAGGGCGTGCCGGTCGTGCTGGTCGACGACGATTGTTCGCTGTCCACCGGTTCGCGCGCGATCTGCTTTTCGAAGCGCTCGCTCGATATTTTCGATCGCTTGGGATGCGGGCAGCGAATGGTCGACAAGGGCATCAGCTGGAACGTCGGCAAGGTGTTCCTGAAAGACGAACTGGTGTACACGTTCAATCTGCAACCGGAGGCGGGCCACAACCGGCCCGCCTTCATCAACCTGCAGCAATACTACGTTGAAGGCTTCCTGCTCGAACGCGCGCAGGAGATGCCCAATCTCGAGATCCGCTGGAAAAGCAAAGTGGTCGGCGTGCAGCAAAGCGGTACGCCCGGCACTCACGACGCCGGCGTGACGCTGAGCGTTGATACGCCCAACGGTCAATATGCGTTGCGCGGCCGCTATGTGGTTGCCGCCGACGGCTCGCGCAGTCCGATCCGCAACCTGATGGGACTCGACAGTAAAGGCGTGACGTTCAAGGATCGCTTCCTGATCGCCGACGTCAAGATGGAAGCCGAGTTTCCAACCGAACGCTGGTTCTGGTTCGATCCGCCGTTTCATCCGAATCAGTCGGTGCTGCTGCATCGTCAGCCGGATAACGTGTGGCGGATCGATTTCCAGTTGGGTTGGGACGCCGATCCGGTGCTGGAAAAGACGCCGGAGCGCGTGATCCCGCGCGTGCGTGCGTTGCTCGGGCCGGACGCGAAGTTCGAGCTGGAATGGGTCAGCGTCTATACATTTTCGTGTTTGCGCATGGACCGCTTTCGCCACGGCAACGTGCTGTTCGCGGGTGACTCGGCGCATGGCGTGTCGCCGTTCGGCGCACGCGGTGCGAACAGCGGCGTGCAGGATGCGGAAAACCTCGCATGGAAACTGGCCATGGTGCTCGAAGGCAAGGCCTCCGACGCTTTGCTCGACACCTATGCGAGCGAACGCGAATTCGCCGCGGACGAAAACATCCGCAACTCCACCCGCTCCACCGATTTCATTACGCCGAAGAGCCCCGTGAGCCGCGTGTTCCGCGACGCGGTGCTGAAGCTCTCGCGTCATCATCCGTTCGCGCGGCAATTGACCAACAGCGGCCGCCTCTCGGTGCCGGCGGTGCTGCGCGATTCTCCGCTGAATACAGCGGACAGCGAGCCCTTCGAAGGCGCAATGGTGCCGGGCGCTTCGTGCGTGGATGCGCCGATGCAGGTGGCGGGACAGCCCGCGTGGTTCTTGCAGCACCTCGGCCAGCAATTCACCGGCGTGCTGTTCTGTGGCGAGCAAGGTGTCGATCAGGCCACTCAGGCCGCGTTGGACGCGTTGCGCAGCGGACCGATTCCGTTGAACCTCGTGGTGGTGACGCGTGACTCCGAACAGCGCGGCGCGTTAGCAGGCGCTCAGGTCGCGCACGATATCGAAGGGCTGGCCCACTCGCGTTATGACGCAACGCCCGGCACGTTCTATCTGATTCGTCCGGACCAGCATGTTTGCGCGCGCTGGCGGCAGCTTGCTGCGGCTGATGTCGAGGCCGCATTGAAACGCGCGCTGTACGTGGAAGGCACGGCTTGAACGTCCGGCAAAAGCGGCTCGCGTAGCACGCGCCGCATCAGCAAAAAATAGCAGGAGACAGACATGACACTGAACACGCAACCGAATCTCGCCCGTCCCGACGATTTCTACGAGGCGTTGATCGATATGCATCGGGATCTGGACGATGCGCAGAGCCAATCGGCCAATGCGCAACTGATCCTGCTGCTCGCCAACCATATCGGCGATCACGCCACGCTGCTCGAAGCGATGCAGCATGCGCGCGAGGGGGTGATCGACGTTTCTTTGGGGCGCGGCGCGCAGTCGCATCCGTTGGCGGCCTGACCCGGCTTTCGTAGAACCCTGAACCCCTACCTGTAACGAAAACCCGCGCGTGGCCGTTCGAGCCACGCGCAATCCACGACGGCAACGCGGCGTGTCGACCACCTCGCCTGCCGTTTCAGTAGCAGACAACAACGCGGCGCAGCAAGACGCCGGACCCAACGGGTCCGTTGGACCCTCACGTTTGGAGATAACCGATGAGCCAACCCCTCGCCCCCGCGCTCGAGCCGGGCGCATCCGCTGCCGCGCACGACGACCTGCTGTATCGCAAGGTTTCGCTACGGATCATTCCGTTTCTGTTTCTCTGTTACGTGGTGTCATTTCTCGATCGCATCAATATCGGCTTTGCGCAATTGCAGATGAAGCACGATCTCGGCTTCAGCGACGCAATGTACGGGCTTGGCGCCGCGGTCTTCTATGTGGGATACGTGTTGTGCGAAGTGCCGAGCAACATGCTGCTCGCACGCTTCGGCGCACGCCGCACGTTCACGCGGATCATGCTGCTGTGGGGGATTGCGTCGGTCGGCATGATGCTGGTGTCGAAACCCACGCATTTCTATGTGTTGCGCTTCATGCTTGGCGTGTTCGAGGCGGGGTTCTTTCCCGGCATCGTGCTGTATCTCACCTACTGGTATCCGGCGCGGCGGCGCGCGGCCGTGCTGTCGATCTTCTTCGCGGGCGTGGCGGTGGCAGGGGTGCTCGGTGGCCTCGTGTCCGGCTGGATCATGCGTGACATGGGCGGCGTGCTGGGCCTGTTCGGCTGGCAATGGATGTTCGTGATCGAAGGCGCGCCCGCCATCGTGCTCGGCCTGCTTGCCGCGTTCTATCTGGTGGACGGCCCGCAACATGCCGCGTGGCTCACCGCCGCGGAGAAAGCGCAATTGATCGCGCAACGCGACGAAGACCGCCGGCCTGCGGCTGACGCGCATTCGTCACGCTCGTTCACGCAGGCGTTGCGTAATCCGCGGGTGTATCTGTTCGCGTTCGTCTACTTTTCGCTGACCTGCGCCTCGCTCACGCTGAACTTCTGGATGCCGCTGATGATTCGCGACTTCGGGGTGCACGACGTCCTCGCCATCAGCCTGTACACGGTGATTCCCAACGCCATCGGCGCGGTGGGGCTAATTCTGATCGCGCGTCATTCGGATCGCCATGGTGAACGTCGCCGGCATTTCGCGGTGTGCACGATTGGCGGCGGCGTGGCGCTCTCGTTGCTGACGCTTCATCTGAGCAGCTTTCCCGCGATGCTCGCGATTCTTTCTCTGGCTGCGGTTCTGATCTTCGCGGCCCTGCCGATCTTCTGGACGGTGCCGTCGGGGTATTTGTCCGGCACGGCGGCGGCGGCCGGGATCGCGCTGATCAGCAGCATCGGCATTACGAGCGGTATTGTCAGTCCGTGGGTGATCGGGTTGATCAAGACGCACACCGGGAGCATGGACAACGCGCTGTATGTGCTGACCGCGTTGCTGTTCGTCAGCGGCGTGGCAATGCTGCTCGGCGTGCCGAAGGACGGCAAACGCGCGTGAAAACGCGTACCGGTCCGGACGGGATTATGGGGTACAGTCGCGAGTATTCTGTTGCGACAGCCCGTAGACCGTCCGAACCTTCGCGATGCATTTCATCGACCCTGTTCCGCTGCCGCACGACGGCCCGTCCGACATTGCAGTGTGGCGGATCGATATCGACTTCGCCGAGTCGCTGAACGCCCCGGCTTTCGCGTCCCTTAGCGACGAAGAACTCACGCGCGCCCGTCACTTTCGCCGTCATGAAGACGCGTTGCGTTTCGCCACCGTGCGTGCCGCGTTGCGTGAGCAGCTCGCGCGGGGCCTTGGCATCGCGGCACACGCCGTGCGCTTTGCAGCCGATGCCAACCACCGTCCTCATCTCGCGGAGTCGGATCGCTTCGATTTCAACGTGTCGCATGCGGGCGAGCATGGCCTGATCGCGATCTCGCCGATGCGGCGCGTCGGTGTCGATATCGAGCAGCACAGCGACACATTCGATTGGCATTCGATCGCGACGCTGACGCTCGATCCGAAAGAAGCCGTATGGATCGAAGGTCTCGACGCGGCTCGGCAAACCGCTGCGTTTTACGATGCATGGGTTGCCAAGGAAGCGCTCGTCAAAACGACGGGCGCGGGCATCACGCGCGGGTTGCAACATCTGACGGTGCTGCCGCGTGAGAGCATGCGCGTGACGCTGCGCAATCAGATTCCCGACGACATGCGTGAAGTCGACGCGCGCTGGCTTGCCGCGCCGGACGGCTACGCCGCGTGCGTCGCCTGGTCGGCGACAGCGTTGCGGCGCTAGAGGCCATAGAGCGGCCCATGCAGCGCGTTACGCGTTTGCTTCCCCGAATACCAATGACTTCGGCCAGCCAAACGTATGTACCTGTGTGAGCGGCTGCGCTAGCGCGACCGCCGCACGAATCTTGCCGGCCATCGGCACATCGAGTACATGCCAGCGGCCATATTCCGCGAGATCGAACGCGCCGGTCGCGGTGGGACTGAACAGCAGTTCGAGATCGATATCGACAGGCGCGTAACGCAACGCACTGCAAAGGCTGCTATAGCGAGCGTGCCGGCGCGATGCTTCCGGCGTCTGATCCGGCGCCGCGCCGGGCGCGGGCACGACGACACTCAATCCGAGCGTTGTCGCCGCAACACCGATCATGATCCAGATACCGCCGTACGCGATATCGATTGTGATGCCGCGGCCGTCGCGCGGATGGCGCGCGCGCAGTTTCTCGTTGCCGTCGTCGTGTAGATCGACGGCGTACGGCTCGCTGTCGAACAGGTGAGCGACGATCCACCGCACCACCACGCGCGCGCTGATGAAGCGTTTGCGCAATGCGGCGTTGGGATGCAGTCGCTCGCGCTCGCGCTCGGTCTTGGAAAGCCAGCTATCGCCTTCCTGCACGGGCACCGGAAGCCATTCGCAGCGGAATCGACACAGATGTAATTCGCCTGCGCGTGGTGCGACGACATTGTGTGGACGGCTACGTGTCAGTGGATGGCACTGGAATGCCGTTGCCGTGGCGATCTCGCGTGCGAGTCGGGCGGCGTGCGCTGCAGGTGTGCCAGCGGCGCCCTCAGCGGTGCGCTCAACTGCGCTTGCAACTGAGCCTTCAATTGCGCCTTCAACGCTGCCCTCGACTGCGCGTGACGCACCGCTGTCGCGCCCACGCGAGGCCGTCAGACAAACCTGGTCCGAGTCTAATGACATACGCGGGCTTCCTCAATGCATGTAGGTGACGCGCCTTGCTTGCACGTCGAGTTCCACACCGGCGTCGAGCAGATCGATGGCGAACCAGCGAATCAACTTCAGAACGCCGCTTACGGCGGGCGCCGGCAGCCAGTCGTTCAGCATGCGCAATGCGGCGCCGCTGTGCGTTTTTTGCAGCAGCGCGATGGTTTGCAAAACCACTGCTTCGTCTTTGCCGAGATCGCTGGCGCAGCGGCAGCGCATGTCGAGCGGACGATACGACACGTGCATTAGCGAACGCATCAGCAGATCGAAGTGTTCGATGCCGTCCTGGCGCAAGCCGGCGCCGCTGAGTATGTCGCGCCAGTGCGCACCGCCGCTCGCCGTCTCGCAAGAGGGGCGCAGCCAGGTGCGCACGGCGCTCAGGACGGTGCGATCGGGGGCGTCGGCGGAATCGGCCGGATGGTCGTCGATCAGTTCCGGACGGCCGGTGTGCTGAGAGCGAAAGTTCATCGATGCTCCTGGATGGACACGGTCCAACGAATCGCGCCGGCCAGATGGGACAGATGCCGCGTCGCAGGCCAGCGCATGTCGTGCGACGGATGGGCGATGACGCAGAACCTGCGTCGGAGGTTATGTCGGGTGCCGGCATCAGCTGCTTGTTTCACCTTGAGCCGGCTGGGTTGGATGATGAGCCAAATTCCGCCTAAATGCAAATCATTCGCATTTAGGAGTGTTGTCACAGTGATGCACGTCCGGCGCCTGCCGCAACACGTGCGCGGCCATGGCGCAGAACGTCGATGCCACAACGCAACTAACGGTCAACCCCGCCAAGCGTCCGCGGATATGATGGCGAAGTGCCGAATTCAGCCTTTCCGGCACAAACGGCTTGCAGTCTCCTTGCCCACTTCCCGCCAGCCAAATGCCGATAAAAACACTCGACGCCGCCTCGACTTCCAAGCCTGCCCAGACGGCGCAGCGCCTCCCCACGCTGATGCTTGCCGCCACGCTGTCGCTAGGAAGCGCGATTGCGCTCGGGCTTGCGCGTTTCGCCTACGCGCTGCTGTTGCCGTCGATGAAACTCGACCTCGGCTGGAGCTTCGCGCAAGCCGGCGCGATGAACACGGCTAATGCGTTGGGTTATCTGCTCGGTGCGCTGGCTTTTCCGCGCCTTGCGCGCCGCTGGTCAGCCGGCGCGCTGTTCGGCGGCGGTTGCGTGGCCACGGCGCTTCTAATGGCCGGCAGCGGCCTGGTTGCCGACACGCACTCACTGCTCGCGCTGCGCGTGGTCACCGGCGCGAGCAGTGCGGCGATCTTTATCAGCGGCGGCGTGTTGGCGGCACGGCTTGCGTCAGCGAGACCGCACGACGCGGGGCTTGTCCTCGGCTTGTATTACGGCGGCACGGGGTGGGGCATCGTGGCGTCGTCGGTGCTGGTGCCGCTGACCATTGTCAACGTCGCGCACGGTTGGCAGTTCGCGTGGTTCGCACTCGCGCTCGCGTGCGCGGTGCTCGCCGCGGTGGCCGTCGGCGCGGCGCGAAAAATCGAGAGCGTGCATCCGACGCTGTCGTCAGCTGCGCAGTCACACACGGCCGCCAACGCGCCCCGCTGGCCGCGATTCAGTCTGGCGCTGACGGGATACGGATTGTTCGGCGTCGGCTATATCGGCTACATGACGTTCATCGTCGCGTTGCTGCGCAATGCGGGCATGAGCGCGGCTGTCGTCACGGGCTTCTATCTGCTGCTCGGCGTGGCGACCGTGGTGTCGGCGCGCGTGTGGTCGAGTCTGCTCGACCGTATGCGCGGCGGCCAGGCGCTTGCGGTCCTCAACACATTGCTCGCAGTGGCGACGCTGCTGCCCGCGCTGTTCACGCAGCCTTGGGTGGCGTTCGTATCCGGCGCGCTGTTCGGCGCGACATTCCTTTCGGCCGTGGCGTCGACTACGGCCTTCGTGCGCCACAATCTGCCCGCCAGTCACTGGGCCAAGGGCATTAGCGCGTTCACAATCGTGTTCGCGTTCGGGCAGATCGTCGGGCCGATGGTGATCGGCTGGGTCTCGGACGGCGCGGGCCTCGCGCGCGGGCTGGTGTATTCCGCGCTGTTGCTCGCGGCAGGCGCGGTGCTGGCGGCGTGTCAGAAGCCGCTGCGCTGAATGTGGGGCCGCGTATGCAGGCAAGTGCGCCGCGCGCCCCACATTGCGCACCTCACATGTCACACCTGCACGGACGGGATGCTCTTCATGCAACGCAAGGCGAACATCGAACGGCTATGACGGATGCCGGCGATCTTGTAGAGCTTCTCGCGCAGAAAACGCTCATAGCCCGCCGTACCGTCGACCGCTACCTTCACCAGATAGTCGTAGTCGCCCGACACGAGATAAGCCTCGAGCACCTCGGTGAGCGTAGCCAGTTCGGCGCCGAAGCGGGCGAGGGCGTCGTCGTCGTGACGGTCTAAAGTGACTTCGAGCAGGACGACGTCCGCGAAGCCGAGCTTCTGCTGATCGAGCAGGGCGACGTAGCCGCGGATATACCCATCGGTTTCCAATTGACGCGTGCGGTTCCAGCACGCGGTGGTCGACATGCCAACCAGCTCGGCCAGTTCGGCGTTGCTCAGGCGCGCGTTTTTCTGCAACTCGCGCAGGATCTTGCGATCCTGGTTGTCGAGCGGGCGATTTCGGGTGCTCATGGACGATGGCGGAAGATTGTTCATTAAATTTGCATTCTAGCTGAATATCGTCCCGACTCTGACCATAAGCTTCATTGCTTTAAGAAGCCTATCCAGACTGTCTCCGGATATATTTTCAGGGTGCATTCATGCCCGGGACAACCGTCCGAGCCGCGGGCCTCGCGCCCACGGTCTCATGCGGCCAAAAGCCGCCATCCGGGTCTCGCTGTCTTTCACAGGAAGGCGGCACGCGGGCGATTTCCGGCGTTACCCACGTCGGAGGGCGCGCTCGCCGGGCATGAACGCATGTTCCCAGCCGACATGCATTGGCTCTCGTGTTTGCACGGAGCGTGGCATCGACGGCAATTTCTTCTCATCGTCTATGCACGGTTTTACATAGGCCGATGCGGCAACGTGCGGCGAATCATTGGTGCAGCGTGTGCTGGTTAGCATGGGCGCCGCTCTGCACTGAGCGCATCCACTACAGCGCAGCGCAGCGGCCATCATAGATTGCTTGGAAAAATAGCCACACGTTCTCGCGTGGTTAGCCCGCTTTGACGGGCCCCTTTACCGCGCTCTGTACCGCAACATTGCGATAGACGTCGCGACAAAATTGCATGCCGTGCTCATGCGTGCCGTTCACGGCCGCCGCAATATGAACCGTTCCTTCCACACGCTGGGGCGCCGGCGGATTGACCAATGCGGCGTCGATCGCGAACGGATCGGCCGGCGACGCGCGCATGATGCCGATGCCCCTGATCGTCACCGCAAGGCATGGATCGGATGTTTGCGCGCCGTGGCCGGCCGCCACGTCGAAATTGACGTTGAGCGTCCAGAAGCCCTCATGAATACCCTGATGAATAATGACGGCCTTCACCACGTCCTGGTGTGACAGCGTGTACTCGTTGCTTGCCATCGGTCCCTCCGTGCTCGCACGCTTTCCGGGCATACGTATGCAGATATGGCATCGTGCGTGGACCAGCGAAGATTAGTTTTACGCGCCATTCGCTGCAGTGCAAGCGGAAAGATATGCACGCGCGTGCTCCCGCAAGCGAGCATCGAGCGGACGCACGAAAGGCGACAGCCGAACACCGGCGTCGCCTTTCGTGTCGCAGCCTCAGAGAGGCCGCGCCGCAGTGAAACGAAGCAATGAAACGAAGTTCAGTTCAACTGCGCAAGTGGTGAACTCTCACCAAGGAGTTAATGGAAAATGAGGTACAGGATGACCAGTACGATCAACGGAACGCCAAGCAGCCAGCCGAGAAGATAAGGCATGGTGTGATCTCCTTTCGTATCGAGGTTTGAATACGAAAGTGATTGAGCATCCGGCGTGCCTGACGTGCGACGTTCTCTTACGTGACGCTCTCGCGGTCATCTCAGGGCAAATTTTCCCGCAGAACAATGCTGAATTGCACAGGCTTCACGTCGCTCAATGCATCGCGCTTCTCGCGCACGTTGCGGAAAATGCGCAGACAATTCCCCACCATGGCCTGCGGCGTTTGCGTGATCAACGCGTCCATGGTGCCGTCGATCAACAAGGCTCGCGTGTCGGGCGTCAAGCCATGACCGACGAACAGAATCTTCTGTTCCGAACGCGCTTCGACAATCGCGCGCGCCACGCCATCCGATCCGCCGCCGCTGTTGTAAATGCCGGCCAGATCCGGATGCTGCTCCAGTAGCTTGCGCGTCTGCATATAGTTGCGCTCGCTATCATCGTGTCCTTCACGCAATCCAATTACGCGCACTTGTGGGAACGTCGATTCGATCAAATGGAGAAAGCCGATCTCGCGTTCCTCATGTCCACGATAGTTGAGGCTGCCCGCGAGCATCGCGATCTTTCCGCTCGGCCGCGGACCCATGAAGCGTCCGAGCAGTAGCGCAGCCGTCCGCCCGGCCGCACGATTGTCGATACCCACATAAGCCAGCCGCCGCGCATTCGATAAATCCGAAATCAACGTGATGGCCGGCACGCCCTGGTCGGCCAATGCATTCACGGCATCGCGCACAACGGGATGTTCGAGCGCCATGAACACCACGCCGTCCGCACGCTGTCCGTAATGCAACAGACGGTCGGCCAGTTCCTTCGGGTTGAAACTCTCGACGTAGTGCACGCGGCACTTCATATCCAACGCGTTCCACTGATCGTGAGCGAAGTCGATGTAGTCGCCGAGCATGCGCAAATAGCGATTGGTGCCGGCGGGCAGCAGGAACGCAATGCGCATCGGCTTCGAGGCGGACGCGGTAGGCGCCTGAGGCGTGAGCAGATAGCCGAGTTGGGCGGCCGCTTGCAGCACGCGTTGCGCCGTCACGGCACGCACGCCTTCGCGGCCATTGAGCACGCGATCCACTGTGGCGGTCGAAACGCCGGCGGCGCGCGCAATGTCGGGAATGCGCGCGCGCGCAGCGGCGCTGAGGTGAACCGTTTCGGACATAGCAGTCCTTCACAGAAAGGAAGTCCATCAAAAACCATCAAGTTCGCGGTTTGACAGCGCTTGCCGCGCACGCCTAGTCTTGCAGCTATCACGCGACGACTCAACACCGGCGACTGGAAATCAAGGCGTAAGAGCGGGCGATGATGGTTTTTGATGGATTCGACGTTCACATCAATTATAAGCAAGGAGACGCTCAAATGACCAACCTCGCGAGACGCACACTGCTGCGTGCGGCAGCCGCCGTGCCGGTAGCCGGCGCGCTGGGCTTTCCGGCGATCGTGCGCGCGGCGTCCGGCCCGGAGTTCGTGTTCAAGTACGGCAACAACCTGCCGCTCACGCATCCGTTGAACGTGCGCTCGCAGGAAGCGGCCAACCAGATCAAAGAGGCGTCGAAAGGGCGCATGGAGATCCGGATATTCCCTAACAACCAGTTGGGCGGCGACACCGACATGCTCGCGCAGGTGCGCAGCGGCGGCATCGAAATGTTCACGCCGTCGGCGCTGGTGGTATCGACGCTTGCGCCATCGGTTGCGATCAACGCGGTCGGCTTCGCGTTCAGCGACTACAACCAGGTGTGGGGCGCCATGGACGGCAAGCTCGGCGCATACGTGCGCGCGGCGATGCAGAAGGCCGGCCTCGAATCGTTCGAAAAGATGTGGGACAACGGTTTTCGTCAGACCACCACCAGCAATGGCCCGATCACGAGCGCGCAGACCATGCGCGGTCTGAAGATTCGCGTGCCGGTGAGTCCGCTCAGCATCGATATGTTCAAAGGACTCGGCGCCGCGCCGACGAGCCTGCAATTCAGCGAGGTCTATTCGTCGCTGCAAACGCATATCGTCGATGCCCAGGAGAATCCGCTGCCGATCGTGCAGGTCGCCAAGCTCTACGAGGTGCAGAAGTACTGTTCGCTGACCAATCACATGTGGGACGGCTACTGGTTCGTGTTGAACCCGCGCGCGTGGCAACGCTTGCCCAAGGATCTGCAGGGCATTGCCAGCGACGCGTTCAACCAGTCGGCGCTCAGGCAGCGTGAGGACGTGCGCAAGCTGAACGACGCGGCAGTCGCGGATCTGCAAAGCAAGGGGCTCTCGATCAACCGTCCTGCGCCGGATACGTTTCGCGCGGCGTTGCGCCAGGCGGGTTTCTACGCCGAATGGAAAAGCAAGTTCGGCAATCAGGCGTGGGACCTGCTCGAACAATCAGTCGGCAAGCTGGCCTGACCGTGCTGCATGCGGGCGAGGCTGAGACGAAGCGCGGCGAGCCGCCGCGAGGAGGCAGCAGGATGTCGAATCACGCATTGAATCCGGCGGAAGCGGGAGTGCCGTTGCACACCGCGAGCATGCCGCGCCGCTGGCTGAGGAGTTTCGATCGCGGTCTGATCGCGCTCGTCGAAGTGTGCGCGGCGGCGCTGCTCGCCATGGAGATCGTCGTGATGCTGGCGGGCGTGGTGTGTCGTTACGCGCTGCACCAGCCGCTCGTATGGTCCGATGAACTGGCGGGCATTCTGTTCCTGTGGCTCGCCATGCTCGGCGCGGTGCTCGCGTTGCGGCGCGGCGAACATATGCGCATGACCGCGCTGGTCAGCCGGCTGTCGGCGCCGCGTCGCGCGTTGGTCGATACGCTGGCGATCGCCGCATCGATCGCGTTGCTCGCGCTGTTGATCGCTCCTGCGTACGACTATGCCTCCGGCGAGGCGGCGATCGTGACGCCCGCCTTGCAGATCAGCAATGCGTGGCGCGCGCTCGCGTTGCCGATCGGCGCCGCGCTCATGCTGCTGGTGGGGCTGATTCGTCTGGCCCAGGTGAGCCGCGTGCGCGACGTCGTGATCGCGCTCGGGATCACCGCCGTACTTGGCGCAGTGGTCGTGTTCGCCGGGCCGTGGTTTCAAACGCTCGGCAAGACCAATCTCGTGATCTTTTTCGTCGGCGTCGTGGCGGTCGGGATTTTTTCGGGCGTGCCGATCGGGTTTTCGTTTGCGCTCGCCACGTTCGGTTATCTGGGCCTCTCGACCTTTACGCCGCTCGAAGTCGTGGTCGGGCGCATGGACGAAGGCATGTCGCATCTCGTGCTGCTGGCGGTGCCGCTCTTCGTCTTTCTCGGCCTGCTGATCGAGATGACCGGCATGGCGCGCGCGATGATCGAGTTTCTCGCAAGCCTCGTCGGCCATGTGCATGGTGGCCTGTCGTTCGTGCTGATCGGCGCCATGTACCTGGTGTCGGGCATCTCCGGTTCGAAAGTGGCTGACATGGCGGCGATCGCGCCGGTGCTGTTCCCGGAGATGAAGAAACGCGGCGCTTCCGAAGGCGATCTGGTTGCGCTGCTCGCCACGACCGGTGCACAAAGCGAAACCATTCCGCCGAGCATTGTGCTGATCACGATCGGTTCGGTGACGGGCCTGTCGATCTCCGCGCTCTTTACGGCGGGCATGCTGCCAGGCGCGGTGCTCGCGCTGATTCTGTGTGCGGTGGTGTGGTGGCGCTATCGCAAGGAAGACCTGAGCGGCGCGCAACGTTTCAGCAAGCGGCAAATCGGGCGTCTGTTCATCGTGTCGCTGCCCGCGCTCGCGCTGCCGTTTGTGATTCGCATGGCCGTGGTCGAAGGCGTGGCGACGGCGACCGAGGTGTCGACCATCGGCATTGCGTATTCGATGCTGATCGGGCTGCTGGTGTATCGCCGCTTCGACTGGCGGCGGCTTGGCCGCATGCTGGTGGATGCGGCGACGTTGTCGGGTGCGATTCTTTTCATCATCGGCTGTGCCACTGCCATGGCGTGGGCGCTTACGCAGTCCGGCTTTTCGCAGGATCTCGCGCAAGTCATGGGCTCGATGCCAGGCGGCGCATACGGCTTTCTCGCGGTGTCGATCGTCGTATTCGTGATGCTCGGCAGCGTGCTCGAAGGGATTCCGGCGATCGTGCTGTTCGGACCGCTGCTGTTTCCAATTGCGCGGCTCGCGGGTGTGCATGAAGTGCATTACGCGATCGTCGTGATTCTCTCGATGGGTGTGGGCCTTTTTTCGCCACCGTTCGGCGTCGGCTACTACTCGGCGTGCGCGATCAGCAAGGTCAATCCCGACGCGGGCATTCGGCCGATTGTCGGCTATATGGGCGCGTTGCTCGTCGGCCTGATCGTGGTCGCGGCAATTCCCTGGATTTCGATCGGGTTTCTCTAAGCGGGTCTCTCAGGTTTCTTAACAGGTTCGACCTTCGGGCGCCGTGTTTTCGCCGCGCCGGGGCGTCGCTCGTCTTTCAACCCCGCAGCATCGGGAGAGTTTCATGAGTCGTTTCTTTGGCGAAATCCGGCAGGCAGGTTATGTGGTGCGGGATATCGAAGCCGCGATGGACTATTGGAGCCGCGTGCTCGGCGTCGGTCCGTGGTTTTATAACGAACGCGTGCCGATCGAAAACTATACGTACCGTGGGCAAACGTACGAGGTGCATAACTCGGTTGCGCTGGCGAACTCGGGACCGTTGCAGGTCGAATTGATCCAGACGCGTAACGACGCACCGTCGATGTATCGCGACTTTCTCGCCGCGGGCCATACCGGGTTGCAGCACAACGCGTACTGGACTACCTCGTTCGACGCCGATCTCGCGCGCCTGCAGGCGCAAGGTTTCAAAGTCGCGATGAGCGGCGAAGTGGGGCGCAACGGGCGCTTTGTCTACTTCGACACGGAGAATCATCCCGGTACGGTGATCGAGTTGTCCGAGATCGCCGGGCCGAAAGGCAAGCTCTTCGACATGATCTACAAGGCTTCGCTCGACTGGGACGGCCGCGAGCCGGTGCGCCGCTTTCCTGATCTGGGCACGCTATGAGCGCGGCGCCGCAACCACAGACCGCCGACGAAGACACGCTCGAAGCCGACTATCTGATCGAGACGCCGCTCGACCCTCGCCGCGTCGCGGACGTCATGGCGGGCGAACAGTCGAGCGGCACGTTCGTGCGCGTCGCCAACGAATCGGATGCGCTGCGCGCACGTAGCCGCGCGAGCGTGCTGCGCGTCGAAGAACTCGAGGCGGCGGCGCAGCCCAGCTTGCCGAATGCATGGCTCGCGCGTCAGGGCACGCCGGGGCCGTGGCGGCGCGCGCGCATCACGCTGTCGTTTCCGCTCGCCAATATCGACGCGAATCTACCCACGTTGGCGGCGACCGTCGCCGGTAATCTATACGATCTCGGCGAGGTGACCGGTATGCGGCTGCTCTCGCTACGTTTGCCGGCTTCGTATCGCGCGCGTTTCGAATGGCCACGGCATGGCGTGGCGGGCACGCGCGCGCTGACGCAAGTGAAGGACCGGCCGATGATCGGCACCATCATCAAGCCTAATGTCGGCCTGAGCGCGGCGGAAACGGCGGCGCTGGTGCGCGATCTGTGCGAGGCGGGCGTCGATTTCATCAAGGACGACGAGGTGTGCGCAAATCCCGCGCATGCGCCGCTTGCGGAGCGCGTGCGGGCAGTGATGTCCGAAGTGCGCCGCTACCGTGAACGCAGCGGCCGGCCTGTGATGGTCGCGTTCAATATCACCGACGACTTCGACGCCATGCGTCGCCACGCGGAACTGGTCGAGCGCGAAGGCGGCAGTTGCGTGATGGCGAGCATCAACTGGTGCGGCTTTTCCGCGATCCAGACGCTGCGCCGCGCGACCCCGCTGGTGCTTCACGCGCACCGCAACGGCTACGGCATGATGTCGCGCGATCCGGCGCTCGGCATGTCGTTTCAGGCTTATCAGACGCTGTGGCGCTTGAGCGGCGTCGATCACATGCACGTGCACGGTCTGGCCGGCAAATTCGCCCAGAGCGACGCCGAAGTGATCGAGTCGGCGCGCGATTGCGCGACACCGCTCGCCGCCGGTCGCGACGATGCGGTGCTGCCGGCGTTTTCGTCAGGGCAGTGGGCCGGCACCGTTCAGGCGACCTTCGACGCGGTGCGCTCGACCGACTTGCTGTTCATGTCGGGCGGCGGCATTCTCGCGCATCCGGACGGCCCCGCTGCGGGCGTCACGAGCGTGCGCCAGGCGTGGGCGGCGGTGCAGGCCGGCACGCCGCTGCCGGAGTACGCCGAGCACATGCCGGAACTACGGCGCGCGCTGGCGTTTTTCGGCAGCCGCACGTGACCCCTGCCCGCGACACGGAACAAACGATGAGCACTGTGCGCGAGAGATCTAGCGACGCTCCCGCTTACGCCTTCTACGGTGACGACTTCACCGGCGCGACCGACACGCTGGCTCATCTCGCTCGCGCGGGTTTGCGCACCATGCTGTTCTTCGCGCCGCCGGATGCCGCGCGTCTTTCGACGCTCGGCCGGCTCGATGCAATTGGCGTGGCGGGCGCCGCTCGGAGCATGGCACCCGCTGCGCAGCGGCAGGAGCTCGAGCAAGTCGGCGCCGCTTTTGCGGAACTCGGCGTGCGGGTGATGCACTACAAAGTGTGTTCGACGTTCGATAGCGCGCCGGAGACCGGCAGCATCGGCGTGGCGCTGCGCACGTTGCGCGCGTATTGTGCGAACGAACTCGTCGCGGTGATCGGCGGTCAGCCGAATTTGCGCCGCTATTGCGTGTTCGGCGAACTATTCGCGGCAGCCGGTGCGACCGATAGCGCGCAGACGGTCTATCGCATCGACCGTCATCCGACTATGAGCCGGCACCCCGTCACGCCGATGAACGAAGCGGACTTGCGCGTGCATCTTCAGCGTCAGGGTGTGGACAATGTGCAATTGATCGACTGGCGCTGCTATGCCGGCGACGACGCCGGGCTCGAAGCGCAAGTCCAGCGCCGGCTCGATTCGAAACCCGACGCGTTGCTGTTCGACGTGCTCGATGATTCGCATCTGCAAGCGCTAGGCCGGCTCATCGCGCGTCATGCCGCGAGATCGGCGCCTTTGCTCGCGATCGGCGCGAGCAGCGTCGCGCAGGCGTACGCGTTAGCGCGCGAGACCGGCGCCGAACTTGCCGCGGCGCAAACCCGAAGCGCGCCGCTGTTGACCCGTGCGCGCGGACCCGTTTTCGTGCTGGCGGGCAGTCTGTCGCCGTTGACCGAGGTGCAGATCCGAGCGGCGCAATCCTATCTGCGCGTGGAACTGGACCCCTTGCAAATGACGGGCGACGCGGCGAGCGACTATCTGGCCGGCCGGTTGGCGGCGATCACCGGCCCGTTGCGCGACGGACGCAACGTACTTGCGTTCACAAGGCGCCAACCGTCGGGCGAAGGCGGCGCGCTGCCGGCACTCGCGCACGCGTGCGCGTCACTGTTGCAACAGGTGCTCGGTGCCGTGCGCTTGCACCGCATCGGCATTGCGGGCGGCGACACGTCGAGTCTTGCCGTGCGCGCGCTCGGCGCATGGGGACTGTCGTATATCGCGCCGTTGTCGGCGGGCGTCACGGTGTGCCGTCTTCACGCCGATCGCGCGGAACTCGATGGCATGGAGATCATGCTCAAGGGCGGGCAGATGGGCGATACGGATCTCTTCGAACAACTGCTCACGGGCAACGGCTAACCGTTGTCCCCGAAGCCCGGATACAGCGTCATGCCGCCGTCGACGAGCAACGTCGTGCCGATCACGTAGTCGCTTTCATCCGAGGCGAGCCAGATTGCGGCCCTGCCGATATCCTCCGTTGCGCTCGGCCGCCTCGGCATGCGAGTGATAGTTCACGACGACGGCCGCGCCTGCGTCCGCAAGCGCTTTGGCGACACCGTAGCCAATGCCCGAACTGGCGCCTGTGACGAGAGCAACCTGATTCGCGAGTAATTTTTCCATCGTGTCCCCCCGGCGTGACAAGTTGGGATGTGAGTCGACCGGCGACAAGGAAAGGCCGCCGGATATCCATGCAGCGAACTGCAGAGATATCCGGCGGCCTTCGACCCAACTTCAAAGAATAAGACTGTTACCTCGCTACGGCATCAACGGCTAGATGACGCCGACGACCAGCAGCACGATCACCACGATCACCACGAGACCGATGCCGCCGGTAGGACCGTAGCCCCAAGAACGGCTGTGCGGCCACGACGGGAGCGCACCGATCAGGAGAAGAATCAGCACGACTAGAAGAATAGTTCCCAACATATGAATGACCTCCGCCTGGTTGATAAGATCTGCCTTCACGACAGCCACACAGGACCCGTATTGCGAGCGTTCCTGCGAACTACAGTATCGATGTCATGGTTGAGCAAACCGCATGCCCAGGGCGAACGTCGAGCTGGAAATTCTTTGCCGCGTCACCGAGCGGTGTTGCGGGCGGCGGCTCCGATACGCGATGCAACGAGATCCGCCACGAACGCGATAGCGAGTGCTATCGCTCCGCAAGTGAAGATCAACGCGTAATCGTTATGCGTGTGCGAGAAAAGGTACGAGTAGCCGTATCCGCCCAGTGCCTGGAAGAGCGCAAAGGCTGTCGTCGCGCGGCTCCACGCGGCGCGCTGTTCGGTGTGATCGTGCGGCACGAGTTCGTGAATGCGTCCGAGCACGAGCGGCACGACGCCCGGTGTGAAAATGCCCAGAATCACGGTCGATACAGCCAGCGTCACTGCGCTGCCTGAAAAGGCGAGCAGGGCCACCGCTGCTGCTTGCAGAAGCAGGCCGACGCGGTACGCCTTGCCGAAGCCGATACGATCGGCAGCGTTGCCGCAGATCACCGGACCGACGATCGCGGCGAGGCCATACAGCACCCAGTAGTCCGCGCCGATTGCAGCGCCACGCCCCAAGCCGCGAGCGACGTAGTCGACGAGCAGCACCATCGCCGGTACGAGGCCGAGGGCATTCGCCGCGTATTGCGCGTACAGCACGCGCAGCGTCAAGCCGTGCGGGCGCGCCGTGTGATGTGCGCCGGGCGGCACGACTGCGGCGGGCGGGTTCGTGGAGGGCCAGCCGAACCAGCTCACGGCGGTCAGCACCAATGCCACGATGCCGAGGCCGATCCACGCAGTCTGCAAGCCGAAGTGGAGCAATTTCGGAATCAACGTGCCGGATGCCGCGATGCCGAGGCCCAGCCCGAGAAAGATCATGCCGCTCACGAAGCCACGGCGCGGCGCCGGAATATGCGGAAGAATCGAGGTCGCCACCAGCACCATGATCGCGCCACCGGAAATGCCCGACAACAAACGCCACGCAAAGAACCAGCTCACCGAAAGCGGATACGCGCAGGCGAAGAAGGCGGCGGTCACCACGACCATCAGCAGGCGCAACGCGGTGCGGTTCGAGAGCGCCGATGCAAGCGGCCGGCCGATCAACGCGCCGACCAGATAACCGGCGAAGTTCGCCGCGCCGAGCGTAACCGCTTGCGACGAACTGAACCAGTGCGCCTGGATCAGCGAGGGAATCAACGGCGTGTAAGCGAAGCGGGCGAGGCCGATGGCGACGAGACTGCCGCACAGTCCGGCGAGCGTTGCAAAGAGCGCGCGGGCGTCGAGTGAGACTGGACTGGCGGACGTTATCGGTGCAGCGGACATGACGGTTCCTTTACCGGTGCGCGCGCTGATGGCGGCGCTGCCGGATGGCGGTGATGAAATCGAAGTGGAGGGTTGCGCCTTGTCAGGCGCCCGGCTCAAACGTTGTTGTCTTGCGCCGGTAGAGCAGGCAAACCGAGCAGCAGCAGAACCGGCGCTATCGCGCCGATCAGCAGCGCCGGTTGCGGATCGACCCGCGCGAGGACGCGAACGCCGATCAGCGTGGCCAGCAGGTGCGTTGCGGCGTCGTCGGCGGAAACGACGGCGGTGATCTCACCGCTTTCGGTGGCCGCGACCATGCGTCGGTAGAAAAACGCCCGGACTTCTGCGAATTCCGTGGCGACGATTTCACGGAATGCTTCGTCATCCGATGCGGTTTCGATCGCCGTATTGACCAGCATGCAGCCGCGTTTGCCAGGGTCGGCGAACGTTCGCTCCAGGATCTCATGGAAGAACAGGGTGATGCCCTGAGCCGGCGACACGCTGCGCTCCAGCCGATTAATGCGCTCGCGCAACGTGTGCTCGAGGTAATGCTCGAGCGCACGCAGATACAGCGCGCGCTTGTCGCCGAATGCGTTGTAGAGGCTCGGCTGCGTCAGGCCGGTCGATTTGACCAGGTCGCGCGTGGTGGTCGCCTCGTAGCCCTTTGTCCAGAAAGCCGCGCTCGCCGCTTCCAGCACGTCGTGCTCATCGAATTCGCGAGGTCTCGCCATGATGAATGTCCTTCCTGCGTCGCTGACGACTATTCTGTATCGGTCGATATAGAAACGGATTATATATCGACCGATACAGAATGCAAGAAGAAGATGGGGCGGCGTCTTTAGAGCACGCTGCGGTGCGGTGGAAGGGCGTCTGCGGCTGGTTGGCCGTCTTGCGTGAGGTCGCTTTCCGAATAGCTGATGCGCACGGGGGGCACGAACCACGCGAGGCACAGCCCGATCAGCGCGGCGCCGCCAGCCACCAGAATGCCGATGTGAATCGATTGCACCAATGCTTCGCGGGCGGATCTCATCATGGCGTCGCCCGCGTGGCCGGCGCTTACCAGACGATTGATCAACGCGGCCTGTTCCGCGCGATCCACCAGCAGTTCAGGACTGGCGAAGGATTTGAACCACTGCGTCGCCTGATAGGAGTCGAGCGAGCGATGCACGCCGCGCGAATAGAGATGGCCGAGCAACGCGCCGGTCATCACGGTGCCGAGCATGCCGCCGAATGTCCTGAGCGATTGAAGCAGCGCGGTGGCCGCGCCGACATGATCCCGCGCGACGATCTGCTGCGAACAAATCGTCAGGCTGGTGGCGACCAGGCCGAGGCCGATTCCGCTGATACCCATACACGACATCCACACCAGATGCGGCTCCGTGCCTCGCAAGACGACCACGCTGAGACAGGCAAGCGCGGATAGCGCAAAACCGACATACATGATGCCGTTCGCGCGATGGATCCGTGTGACGATACGATTGTTGACCACGCTGCCCACCGTCGTGCCGAGCAGCAGCGGCGTAATCAGCATGCCCGAGTCATGCGCGGACATCGCGTAGCCGCCCTGAAACAGCAGCGGCACGTAAAACACCAGCGAAAACAGCGCGAAGCCGCCGAGCACCGACATGGCGAAGAGCGCGGAGAGCTTGCGGTCCATGAGCATGTCCACCGGCACGATCGGATAGCCCACGCGCCGCTCCCATAGCCACAGAATCAGTCCGCAAGTCGCGCTCACGACGATCAGCACGACGGTCGTGGTGTCGAGACCGCGCCTCGGAAGCAGCTCGATCAGCAGTTGCACTGCGCCGAACGTGAGCGCGAGCACGAACGCACCGAGCCAGTCGAGCCGCACGGGACCCTTGCGCCGCAGATGGAGAAGCGGCGGCAGAAAGCGCTGCACGAACAGCAGCGACACGAGTCCGACCGGAACGTTGACGAAGAACACCAGTCGCCAGCCGCCATATTGCGTCAACATGCCGCCGAGGGTCGGCCCGATCATGTTGGCGATGCCGAACGCGGAAGTGACGAACACCAGCCAGCGCAACCGCAGTTTCGGATTGGGGAACAGATCGGCGACGGTGGCGAATACCGTGCCGATCAGAATGCCGCCGCCGATCCCTTGCAGGCCGCGAGAAATCACCAATACCAACATGCTGTTGGCGAGTCCGCACAAGACGGAAGCACCGGTGAACAACAGGATCGCGGCGAGTAGAAAGCGCTTGCGGCCGAACAGATCGCCCAGTCGCCCGAAGATGGGAATCGTGATGACAGAAGCCAGCATGTACGACGTCGCGACCCACGCGTACAGGTCGAAGCCCTTCAGTTCGGCGACGATACGCGGCAGGGCGGTGCCGACAATGGTCTGGTCCAGCGCCACCAGCATCGCGACGAAGGCGATGCCGAGCATCGCCAGCAGCGATTCGCGGAACGGCAGCAGTTGCCCGCTCGGAAGCGGCGCGGCGAGCCCGGCGCTCATGATGTACTTACTTGTTGCGGGCGGCCAGATGTCTGCCGAGGGCGGCGCCCAGGTCTTCGTCGGTCATGGCCGGGAAGATGCTCATGGTGAGCAGGTCGCCCCATTCGAGCGCCAGCGCCGAGATGCCGCGCGTGTCGTCCGCTTCGACGACCGCAAAGCCGTGCAATCCGCCGATAGCGTGCCAACGGCCCAGCAGTTTGATACCGTCCGGCGCCTGGCCTCCGGTCTTCATGAAGCGTTCGATGACGGAACCCTCGGCAGTAGGTTGACCGGTCCATTGGACGATGAATTTCATGGGCGTCTCCAATTCGAATTGGCGATGCCGGCTCGTGGCGCGCTGCCATCGTCGCTGAAGGTCTGCGACGCGTCGTGGATGCGGCGCGACCGCTTTAGCGCCAGCAAGCTGTCCGGATAGTGCGTGCGATTGGCGGACGGCGAAAAAAACCACGTGGCGTCCTAAACATCATAGGTGAGCGCACGGCCGGCGGCGTCGCCGCGTGCGGACATTCACCAGGCTAAATGAACAAGCCCGTTTTTTCACGCCGAAGAAGCGATGCGGGGTGTTTGCGGGCGTGGGTAAGTCGGGCGTCGTCGGGGAGCAACTTGGCGGTGCGTCGCCCGAAAAGAAATCGGGCGGCTGGCCGGTGTGAATCGCCGGCTGCCGCCCGGTTGTGTCGTGACACGTGCTGAGGTCTCCTCGCACTATCAGTATAGGAAATCTATCCACGGCTCGCCGGACGGTGAGACTGTGCCGGCAGTAGTGAGGCCCCCCGGCCCTCGCTACTGCGAGCCGTCAGACGTTGGCGTAGTTAGCGCCCCAGAGCGAGGGGCTCACGTTCAGGTGCAGCGGCACGAAGCCCGCACCGATCACGCCGACGTTGTTGAGTGCCGCAACGTTGACATATTGCATCTGGTTGAGGTTCTGGTTTATCGAGACGTTGACGTTGGCAATGCCGCCAAGGCCGGCGACCGAGGGCAGGCCGGGCACGCTGCTGCCGGTGCCGCCGGCCACCGCCGACATGGCGCGGCGGTCGAGCTCGCGGGTGCCGGACAGATCGCGAATCATGAGGGATGACATGGTGCTTCTCCAAAGGTACGCGCAGGACGCGGGTAGTCGGCGGGCGGTGAAGCGCGCCGGAGAGCCGGGCGCCTCGCCGCGTCACGTCTTACACGTGGATGTTGTTGCTCGTGGTGACGTACGGGTTGACCGTCGAGTGGATGCCGGAGGCGAACGCGACGTTGTTGCCGTTGGCGTTCTGCAGGTTCAGTTCGTTGTTGATCAACTGCGTGGCATCGACCTTCTTGCTGTTGTTCGGGGCAAAGACGGGGCTGAAGTTGAAGTACGAGGTGGACGGGTAGTAGCCAGTGCCGCCGCGCACGGCGCTCATGGCCTTGCTGTCGAGTTGTTCGGTGATGGAGAGGTCTTTGATGGTCAGCGTGTTCATGGTGAATCTCCTGAAGGGAAAGGGCATTGGCCTGGGAAAGGTTGCGAGCAACTTGTCTGCTCGAGTGTCACTAATGCACGGGCTGTGCCAGTTTTATTCAAGGTTCCTAATAAAGTTGAGGGAGGCTTGCTGCGTAAGGCTTTCGCGTGGCGGTGCCGGGTTGGTGGTGGCGCATCGCGGCATCTGGGAGATGAGCGGCTGACGGCGTGCGCCCGACAGACCTCGTCGTGCTGTTGGATCTCTCACGACACCGGGCGCCAAGAACCCCGCTGCATCGGCGCGCGCGTGTGCCGACTTCGGGAATGCGAAGTCGCTGGAAACTGTCGAGCGGGAGTTGGCGGCGGCGCGCGCGAAATTCGCGGCAAGGGGGCTCGGCTGTCGCGCTGTCGTCAGCGCGGATTGCCTGAACGCGATCGGCCGGTAGGCGGGGGCATTGACCCGATCAAACGGACAGGCCCCCTGCGCAACGTGGTCGCGCAGGGGGCCTGTTTCCAATTGCGGACATCTCGCGCGTCCTACAGGTAGGTGCCGCTAATGCGTCCTTCGAAGATGGCGGTGTTGATTCCAAAGTCGTCGACGTGAGCTTGCGAGCCGCCGTCGACAGTGACGACAACGGAACGACCGCCGCGAACAGCTTTCATCTGTTCGGCGGTCAGAGTCATGTCGTCATGGGCGAGATCCGCGGAACGCGGCAGGTCTTTAATGATGAGGGCGGATTTCATGGCATTGCTCCTGAAGTTGGATGGGAGAGCACGGTGCGGCGCTCAGTCCATCATCTGCAAGGGCTATGCCAAATTGCGCGCGTTGAGCGAGGAAACCGTATGCGAGGCGTCAATGCAATGCCTGCAAGGGCGAGACGTCATGCGCCTATTCGACATGACGTCCGGGGACGGTGAAATGGCAAGGAAGTGTTCGGCAAGGCCCGACCAACCGCGTGCGAGCTGTCGGGCAGCAGCGCTCCATCTCCAGCACAAGAAAACGGCACGCGTGTGTGACGCGTGCCGCTCCCGTGAATATCGCGCTGAGAGTCCGCGCGGTTTAAGGTTTGCGCTGCATGGCCGCGCGTGCGATCGTCTGGTGCGCCGCGGGGAATCCGGGCGGATACTCGACGACGCGTGCGGAAGCCGGCACCAGCGGCGCGGCCACATTCAGCCGCGCGCCAATACGAGCGCCGCCAACAATGGCGGCCATTGCCTGACGATCGAGTTCGACGCTATCGGTGAGGTCCTTGATGATGAGTCTCGCCATGGTGGCTCCAGGAAAGAAGTCGAGCGGCTGGCCGGTGTGAATTGCCGGCTGCCGCCCGGGTGTCTTGTGAAGTGTGCTGAGGTCTCCTCGCACTATCAGTATAGGAAATCTATCCACGGCTCGCCGGACGGTGAGACTGTGCCGGCAGTAGTGAGGCCCCCCGGCCCTCGCTACTGCGAGCCGTCAGACGTTGGCGTAGTTAGCGCCCCAGAGCGAGGGGCTCACGTTCAGGTGCAGCGGCACGAAGCCCGCACCGATCACGCCGACGTTGTTGAGTGCCGCAACGTTGACATATTGCATCTGGTTGAGGTTCTGGTTTATCGAGACGTTGACGTTGGCAATGCCGCCAAGGCCGGCGACCGAGGGCAGGCCGGGCACGCTGCTGCCGGTGCCGCCGGCCACCGCCGACATGGCGCGGCGGTCGAGCTCGCGGGTGCCGGACAGATCGCGAATCATGAGGGATGACATGGTGCTTCTCCAAAGGTACGCGCAGGACGCGGGTAGTCGGCGGGCGGTGAAGCGCGCCGGAGAGCCGGGCGCCTCGCCGCGTCACGTCTTACACGTGGATGTTGTTGCTCGTGGTGACGTACGGGTTGACCGTCGAGTGGATGCCGGAGGCGAACGCGACGTTGTTGCCGTTGGCGTTCTGCAGGTTCAGTTCGTTGTTGATCAACTGCGTGGCATCGACCTTCTTGCTGTTGTTCGGGGCAAAGACGGGGCTGAAGTTGAAGTACGAGGTGGACGGGTAGTAGCCAGTGCCGCCGCGCACGGCGCTCATGGCCTTGCTGTCGAGTTGTTCGGTGATGGAGAGGTCTTTGATGGTCAGCGTGTTCATGGTGAATCTCCTGAAGGGAAAGGGCATTGGCCTGGGAAAGGTTGCGAGCAACTTGTCTGCTCGAGTGTCACTAATGCACGGGCTGTGCCAGTTTTATTCAAGGTTCCTAATAAAGTTGAGGGAGGCTTGCTGCGTAAGGCTTTCGCGTGGCGGTGCCGGGTTGGTGGTGGCGCATCGCGGCATCTGGGAGATGAGCGGCTGACGGCGTGCGCCCGACAGACTACGTCATGCTGTTGGATTTCCCACGACACCGGTTCAGCGCGCAGGCAGCGGGCCAATCCTGGTTTGCGAAAGCACGGACCTGGAGCTAGTATCGAAGCGGCACATGTAACTGGTTACGACAGGTTTTCTATCGGCCTGAGAGGCTGGGATCGCATGCGGTCCGGCCCAACGGCAGCGGCGGTGCTTCGCACAAATGGCTAGCCTTGCGCGTGTGATTCACGACTTTCAGAACGGCGAGCTGTCCCGTGACGAGTTCGTGGCTCAACTCGACAGCACGTTGACGACCGAGGGACTCGGTCCCACGCAGCTGCTGGACATGCTTGGCGCGGCCCAGCGCAAAGCACCGTTGCCCGACGATCTCTATGTGGAAGTGCGGCGGCGCATCGAACAGTTGCGCGTTTCGAACGTGGCTGCGGGCGGCGACGAAACGGGCATCCAGACCACAGTCGAAATTCCATCGGTGCGCTCGGCGAGCTCGGGTAGTGCCGGTAGCGTCGGCAATGCATCCCACGCAGGCGGCAACGGCGGCGCGACGGGACAGGACCAGATCAAAGGAACCGGCGACACGCTGAATAACCGCTTCGTGCTCGAGGAATGCCTGGGCGTCGGCGGTATGGGCACGGTGTACAAGGCGCTCGACCTGCGCAAGCTCGAGGCCTCGGATCGCAAACCGTACCTCGCGATCAAGGTGCTCAACGTCCAATTCCGCGGCAACCCCAATTCGCTTGTCGCGTTACAGCGCGAGGCGCGCAAGGCGCAGGTGCTCGCGCATCGCAACATCATCACGGTGTACGACTTCGACCGCGACGGGCCGATCGTCTATCTGACCATGGAGTACCTGTCCGGCAAGCCGCTCAGCCAGTTGCTGCGCACGCCGGGCTACCAGGGCATGCCGGTGCGCGCCGCGCTGCCGATCGTGCGCGGCATGAGCAGCGCGCTCGCTTACGCGCACGAACGCGGCTTCGTGCATTGCGACTTCAAGCCCGCCAACGTATTTCTCACGACGAATGCTGAAGTGAAAGTGATCGACTTCGGCATCGCTCGCGTGTTTCAGCGTCCGGAAGAAGAGAGCGACGCCACCGTTTTCGATCCGGGCAGCCTCGGCGCGTTGACGCCCGCGTATGCCAGCCCGGAAATGATCGAGCACCGCGAGCCGGATCCGCGCGACGATATCTACGCGCTCGGCTGCATCACGTATGAGCTGCTGACCGGCCACCATCCGTTTGACCGGTTGTCGGCGACACAAGCCCGCAATGCCGATTTCAAACCGCAGCGGCCGGCCAATCTCGACTCGAGACAATGGCGCGCACTGCGCTCGGCGCTGTCGTTCGATCGCAATACGCGCATGCCGAGCGTGGAGCGCTTCATCGCGGAGTTCGACAACGAGGCGCGCGCGGAGAAGTCGGGTACGTTGGCGAAGGTGGGACTCGCGAGTTTCGCGGTTGTGTGCGCGGCGGCGGTCGGGGTGTTCGCATTCCGCTCGGCGCCGAACCGGCAGAACGGGGCGCAGACGCAGGTGGGCGCGTCGCAGGCTTTGGCGGAGCAGACGGCTTCGTCGTCTGCGGGTGAGACGGTCTCTGGGCCGGTTGCCGCGGCAGCGCCGCCTCCGCCGGCCAATGTCGTCGCGGCGGCGCCTGCCACGGCACCCCCGGCAAGTCCGGTCGCGGCCGTGCCCGTCACGCCACCCACGCCCGCGCCGAAGCCGGCGCTCACGCTCGCCGCCATCACACCCGCGTTGACGCAAGTGCCCTGTTCGGCGCTGTCCGCCTCAGTACAGGACCATTCGCTGACGGTGCGCGGCTATGTCTCGCAACGCTACGGCACCGCGCATCTGAAGGACACGCTGGCGGCGTTGCCGGGTGTCGATACGCTGACGCTGGCCGTCGAGCCGCTCGCCGACGACAAGTGCGACACCATCAAGGCGCTCGCGCCCTACTGGGTCGGCAACATGCAGGCCGGGCACGTTGCGGCCTTGCATGTGAGGCCGTCAGGCGGACAGTTGAGCGATGGCGATCCGCTCGTTGTCGACGTCACCACGCCCGGCTACGACTCGTATGTGAACATCGACTACTACCAGCTCGACGGCAGCGTCGTGCACATGGTGCCGAGCCCGCGCGCAAAGGACAATCAGGCGCCGCCGCACTACGCCGCCACTATCGGCAGCGCGGGGGACTGGATCATTTCAAAGCCGTTCGGATCGGAGATGGTCGTGCTGCTGATTACGCCGGCGCCGCTATTCGACAAGCCGCGTCCGGAAAGCGAAGCGCGCGCCGATTATCTGCGCGCGCTCGACGCGAGGCTCGCACAGATCGGCGGCAAATACGGCCGTGATCACATCGTCGCCGATTTCGCGCCGATTACGACGAAGCCACGCTCGCCCTAAGTCCCGCACCTTGGATGCGGCTTGCTTGACGGTGGCGAGGCGGGCGCGGGCCCGACAACTCACACCAGTCACTTGAGATCCTTGACGACCCGAAAGCCATCCTGCGACTGGCGCACGCCCGAGCTGTACTTGAAGCGTGTCGCGCTGAGCATATAGCCGCCGCCCTCGCGCCACGAACCGCCGCGAATCACGCGCATGTCGCAGCCGGGGCTGTCCCATGCGTGGCCGTCGGCAGGCGCGCCCTGGTAGGAGTTGTGCCAGCAGTCGGCGGTCCATTCCCACACGCTGCCGTTCATGTCGTACAGGCCAAGCGGATTCGGCGCGAACGAGCCGGCGGACTCAGGTCCTTCCTTGTGCCACGGGTCGCCGCAGTCCTTGCAGTTGGCGTTGCCTTTGCGCATCTGGTCGCCCCACCAGTAGGCTGTCGTGGTGCCGCCGCGATCCGCATATTCCCATTCCGCTTCGGTGGGTAAACGGTACGGTTTGCCGGTGCTCTTGCTCAACCATTTCACGTACTGCTGTGCGTCGTCCCAACTGAGATCGCGCGCTGGGGCGGCTTTGTTGGTATTGCTTTCGGGTGTGAGTTTCTGACAGCCGTTGGCTGCCACGCACGCGTTCCACTGCTCCACCGTCACCTCGTACTTGCCGATCGCGAACGGCGCACCAATGCTCACGTGATGTACCGGCTTTTCCGATGGATCGTCGGTGCTGTTGCCCATCGAGAATGAACCGGCAGGCACGGTAATCATGATCGGACAGGTGGCGCAATCGCGGCTTTCGCCGGCGACCGCCGCATGCGTGACGGGCTTTTGCGCTACCGCCGCCGCAGGTGGCGCGGCCGGCGGGGCGGCGCTTGCGGTGGGCTTCGGTGCCGGCGCACTAGGCGGCGGCGTTGGCCGTGCTGTTTGCGGCGCCGGTGCCACGGAAGGCGCGGCAGGCGTGGCTGCGGAGGGCGCACTCGACGCCCCCGCTGCGCGCAAACGTTCGATGCGCGCGTGAGCGAGCGTGGCGAAGCGGCCGTTCGGATAGGCCTTCAGATACGCCTCGTAGTCGCCTGGGTAATTACTGTCCTTGATCGAATTCCAGAACGTGATTTCGTATTGTTCGCTGCTGTCTTTCGGCAAGATGCCTCTGCTGCGCAGCGTGATCACGGGATTGTCCAGAGCGGCGGACGCAGCATCGGACACGAGCAACGACCGAGGCAGCGAGGAAGCCAGCCACGGCGTTTGCTCGCCACCCGTTACGTCGCGGACCTGCGCCGCGACGCGCTGCAACAGATTCGCCAGGGTTTGCGACGGAGCGCTGTCGAGCGCGTGCAGCCATGCATTCGTGTAGACGCCATGACGCACGCCGTCCGCTGCGAAACCGCCAGGCGCGGTCGCGTAGGCCACTACCGTGTTGTCCGGAAGCGCGGACGTATTGCCCGCCACGTCCGCCGAGAACGGGTTGTTCAGGCACGTATCGAGGATCACGAGATTGAACTGGCCGTCACGCGGCGCGCGCATTGCCTGCAATACGGCGTTGAGATCGACGCCCTCTCCGACGACGGCAGCCGGCAAGCGAGAATCGAGTCCCGCGGGGATGAGCAGTGTTTGCGGGCCGATTCGCATGCCGTGGCCCGCGAAATAAAAGAGGCCAACGCCGCCTGACCGCAGGCGCTCATGGAATTCACCGATGGCTTCGCGCATTTGCTGCGGCGTCGCGTTCGTGCGCATGATCACGTCGAAGCCGAGTGTTTTCAGCGCGTCACGCATGGCTTCGGCATCGCGCGGGGCGTTCTCACGCAGTGCATCGAATTGCGTGCCAGTGCGATCCACAAGTTCGGCGTGATCGGCGTGATCGGCACCGTACGCGCCGTTACCAATCACTAGCGCAATACGTGGAGAAGACTGCTTGCCTGATTGTGGCGTGAACGGAGTGAGCGGCAATGTCGCCATGTTCGCCGCACTCGCGCCCCGCTCGACGCCATCAGGTTGCGGCGCCGCATAAGCATCGCCCCAATGCGCCTGCATTGCCCCGGCCATGCACACCAGCATGAATATTCGCCACATCTTCACATCCTGTTTGTTCCGGACAGAACATAGGCAATCGAGGACCGCGCCACTCGCAGCAGTTGCTGGAGTCAAAGGCGCGAAGCATCGACGCCGCTATCGACCATCCATCTGCAACCTCTTAATAACGATAGCACGCGCTTTGCGCGCCACAACAGTCGGCATGCCCCGAATGCGTTATACGGTTAACGAGTGTGGCGTATCTTTTTGGCAAGTTACGTCCTAAGCTAATTCACAAAGTAAGGTGGCACGGTCGTTTTATCCAGGGGCGGCTGTCCAACCGCGCGTGCGCCCGTGGCGTCCAGCCGAAACGTCCGGCCTGCGTCGTGCAGTCGGGTCGCCATGACCATTCGTCGGGAGAGTGCGCTATGCGAAGAACCGTTACCCCCGTTGTTACCGACGTGCGTCACGGAGCGAATGCGCATTGCGAGGCGCGGCGCAAGGCGCTGCGCGCGACGCTTGTCCTCGTGTTCGGCAACATGGTGCCCGGCGCGTTTGCGCTGGCAGAGTCAACCACTTCGCCGCCGGGCGCGGAGGAGTACATCATCTGGCCACCGGATGGCGCGGTGATTCACGGCGGCAAGTTGTGGGTGCGCATGGGCTTGCGGAACATGGGCGTGTGCCCGAAGGGCGTCGTGTTCCCGAACACCGGCCATCACCATCTGCTGATCGACACCGACCTGCCGCCGCTCGATCAGGAAATCCCATCGGATCGCAATCACCTGCACTTCGGCGCGGGTGAGACGGACGCGCGGATCGAGTTGCCGCCGGGCAAACACACACTGCAACTCATTCTCGGCGATCACAACCACGTGCCGCATGTGCCGCCCGTGTATTCGAAGAAGATCACCATCACCGTGCTAAAAGACTAGCGCGATCCGTTCGTTCAAAGCGGATCCGTCAGGACGGAGAGACCTCCATGTACAAGATCATCGCGGCCGCGGCGCTCGTCATGTCGGCGGCATTGGCTTCGCCAAATGTCGTCATTGCGGGTACGACGCCCGCACCGGCGGGTGCCCATGCATATATCGGCTATCCCAACGACGGCCAGGTCGTACCGGCCAACAAGCCATTCAAGGTGTGGTTCGGCCTGCGGTATATGGGCGTGGCGCCCAAAGGCGTCAAGTATCCGAATACCGGCCACCATCATCTGCTGATCGACACCGACCTGCCGCCGATGGATCAGGAAATTCCGTCGGATCGCAACCATCTGCATTTCGGTGCGGGCGAAACAGAGACCACGATTCAGCTCCCGCCAGGCAAGCACACGTTGCAGTTGCTGATGGGCGACGACATGCATATCCCGCACAATCCGCCTGTGTATTCGAAGAAGATCACCGTCATTGCGCGGTGACGCAATCCGCGGCGTGACGCTCCGGCAATCGGGTGTTACGCCGCAACCAACAGCTTCGCGCGGTTTGTTGGCCGCGATCCACCATCCTCCGCGCACCGCTTCTCCGCTTCTCTCGCGATCCGTCTCCCGGTCCACCCCGCAACCCTTTATCTACGGCGCTCCGGCAAGTTTCTTAGGACAGGAAACGAAGACTGGCACAGCCCATGCATTAGTGACACTCGAGCAGACAAGTTGCTCGAACCCAACCGCAAACTGTGCAGTATTCCCTTCCAGGAGATTGACCATGAACACGCTGACCATCAAAGACCTGTCCATCACCGAACAACTCGACAGCAAGGCCATGAGCGCCGTGCGCGGTGGCATGGGCTACTATCCTTCGTCGTCGTACTTCAACTTCATGCCGATGTACGCGCCGAACAACAGCAAGACGGTCAATGCCACCCAACTGATCAACACGCAACTGGACATTCAGAACGCCAACGGCAACAACGCAGCGTTCGTCTCCGGCATCACGACCACGATCGATCCGCACGTGAGCGCAAGCAACAACATCAACGTGCACTAAACGGCGCAGGCCGCCGCGGAGGCCAGACGGCCTCCGCGGGCTCTTACCGCCCGCTCCTCAAAAAGATTTCGCAGCCAATCGTTCTTTCCACGCGCCCCCCCGCTTCACCGCACGAACCCCGCACCGATCTTCTTGCATCGCTTCGATGGTGAAGCCGCGCAGGAGATGCTTTACTTAAAGGGTGCGTTCTCCTCGTGCATTGAAACGGGCGTTATCGGAGACCATCGTGTCAGCGTCGCTTTCATCAACTCGTCAGCGCCTCGCCCGCAGGATATCGGTGCTGCGCTGCGTTTGCGCGGCAACGGCTTGCGCGCTCTCGCTGGTGGCCTGCGTCGATGTGAGCATGCCCGACTACAAGCGTCCCGACACGCCCGCCAAAACGTCCTGGTCGGATCAGAAGGGCTCGCCGGTGTCGGCGGCCGCGACCATCGAACCCGACTGGTGGAAGGGTTTCCACGATCCCTATCTCGACACGCTGATTGCGAAGGCGATTGCCGGCAACTTCGATATCAAGGTGCTGGCCGCGCGTATCAACGTGGCCGGCACGCAGATCGGCGAAGCCAAAGCGGGCGCCTTGCCGACCATGGATTTGGGCGCCGGCGCCGATTTCGAAAAAACCACGCACCAGACCTTCTCCAAGCAGTACAACCTCGCGACGCAGGTGAACTGGGACATCGATATCTGGGGCAAAGTCGAAAAAGGCGTGCAGGCGCAAAAGGCGGAATTCCACGCCAGCGAGGCTGATTGGCGCGCCGGGTATCTCGAACTGGTGTCGAACGTGTCCAGCACGTACTTCCAGATTCTGCAATTCGACGACCAGATCGAGCAGCAGCAGAAAACGCTCGTAACGAACCGGCAGATCCTCACGATTTACGACGGCCAGCGCCGCAACGGCCTCGTGCCGCAAACCCAGGTGTTGCGGCAGCAGGCGGAGATCAACCGCCTGACCAATCAGTTGCTCGAGCTGCGCCGCTCGCGCGCGCTTGCCAACAACGCCCTCTGCACGTTGCTCGGCGTGCCGGCTGGCGAGTTTCAGATGCCCAAGGGGCATTTGCAGCAGCGCGTGCAACTGCCGCCCGTACCAGACGGCCTGCCCGCACAACTGCTCGCGCGGCGTCCCGACGTGGTCGCCGCTGAGTTCAGAGTGCTGGAAGCCTACGACCTCGTCGGCCAGGCCAAGCTCGCGCAATTGCCGACCATCAGCCTGACTGCGCACGGCGGCACTGCCAGTTTTGCGTTGACCGACCTGCTTAAATCCTTCACGTACGGATTCATGCCCAGCATCAACATTCCGCTGCTAGATCCGGGCGTGCGGGCACATGTGAAAGTCACGCAGGCCCAATCGACGGTTGCCGAACAGCAGTATCGCGTGGCGGTGATGGCCGCGTTCGAGGAAGTGGAAAACGCGCTGGTCAATGTGAATTCGCACAAGGAACAGCGCGTGGAGTTGCAGCAGGAAGTGTCGCGGTTGCAAATCGTGGCGGACCAGATCCAGTCGCAGTTACGACTCGGCGTGGTGTCCCAGCTGGAGGTTTTCGAAACCGAGCGGACTTTGCTGGAAGCACAACAGGAACTGCTCGCCAACCATCAGCAAATTCTGTCCGACACTGTATTGCTTTATAAAGCGCTGGGCGGCGGTTGGCCGAGCGTCGACGTGCAGACGGAAGTAAAGGAGCACTGAGCTAATCCGCAATGTGGCGCGCCGCAGGGGGTATTTCGGCTGTAACTGACGCACTCATTGCCTTCATAACCGACGATCGGAAAATTGACACGCGCCATGTGTGACTTACAATCTTTAAGGGGCCGCCTAATGCATGGCTCACTCAAACAATATCTTTCCGCCGTAGTCCTTTGTCCCGTTTCCGTTGCGTGTTTCTCGCAACGGGTAAACGCTTAGTGATCCAGATAAAATGGCTGCCGGCGAAGCTCCGATTGTTGAGATACGCGCAACTGAAGACGCTGCGTTCGACGTGGTGTTGTCGCCGGCTGCATCCGCGCAGCGCCCCGCGCTCGACGCGATCCGGATCGTCGACAATCTGTTTGCAATCGGGCGCAGCGAGGCACCTTTTACCGACTATCCCGCGGAACGGATTGCGCGCCTGTCCCGCCGTCATGCGCGGATTTTCACGGAACACGGCGCGGTCTACGTGGCCGACCTCGGCAGCAAGAACGGTACGACGGTGAATGGTGTCGCGGTGCGGCAAACGCCGGCCCGCGTGCGCGCCGGCGACGAACTGTGCTTCGGCGGAGAGCTTTGCTACCGGGTGAGCATCGAGCCGCGCGCGCGTATCGTGGCGGCCGCCGCTTCTCCCGCCGCGCCGGGATTGCTGCTGGTGCCGCAGCGCGACGACCTCGGCCTGCAACCCATTGAGGTCCAGGCGTTTCCGTTTCTCGTCAGCAAAACAGACGACGTCTTTTCGCGCTACAAGGACCGCTATCCGCATCAGGTCAACTACATTTCGCGCCGTCACGCCCACATCTTTCTGAAGGGCGGTGAGCTGTATGTCGAAGATCTCGGCAGTACCAACGGCACATTCGTCGGCGGAAAGCGACTGGACGAATCCGCGCTGCCGCTCGTAGAGGGAGACCTCGTTGCATTTGGCGGAGATCACTTCGTCTACAGGGTGACGCTGCAGAAGCCCCCTGAAGTCGAGCCCACCGTGACCCAACTCTTTCTCAACCCGGCCGCCGACGAAGCCGGCGATCCAGACAAGACCACGTTCGTCGGCGCCGCGCATTCCTTCCTCGATATCTTTTGCGTCGACCCCGGTCTGCAACGCGAGGACGAAGTCAACGAGGCGGCGCAGTCCACGTCCGCGCACGCGAAACGCGATACCCCGACGGGCACGGAAAAAATGGCGAGCGGCACGAGCGGAGCGAATGGCGCCGCGCATGCAGGCGCGGGCAAGCGCAAACCGCAACGTTGGCGCCTGCTCGTGGGTGAGCTCGGCAAGGCTTTTGCGATCGGCGACCGCACGAGCGTGCGGCGCATTGCGGTGTGGGGCGGCGTGGCCGGGGTGGTGCTGGTGGCGGTCGCCTCGGCGCTCTACATGCGTGGTTCGTCGGAGCGCGAGTTAAAGAATCTGCTGGCAAGCGGCGATTACAGCAGCGCGGTTACCACGGCAAAGGGCTATCTGGCGAGCCACCCCACGGACACGAAAGTCAGCGCGCTCGCGAGTGAAGCGCTGTTGAAGGCGAAAGTCCCCAACTGGCTGAATGCGCTGGAAAAGGCGCAGTTCGATCAGGCGGACGCGTTGCTCAACGAGATGAGATCGTTGAGTACCAACAATGTGGACGCTACTTCGCTGATCGGCGAATTGCAGTGGGTTGGCGATCTGGAACGCTTCGTGGCGGGCCGCGGTGGCATGGAAGCACCGATTCGCATGTACACGGACGAGGGCAAGATCGGCAATCTGCTGCAACGCTGGGAGGACGACGCGAAGAGCCATCAACGCGCGCTCGACCGGATCGCTTCCTACGTGCCCGTGTTCGCCGACCCCTATGCGCAGGCTCTGAGCCATCTGCGCAAACTGGAAAGCGACGATTCGGTTTATCTGGCCGCCATCGAGCGCCTGAATGGCACGATTCGCACCGAACTGGCGCGCGACAAGCCCGCTGCGCTACCTCCCGTGCTCGACGATTACGCGCAGCGCTATCCGCGCCTCGCGGGTATAGACCGGGTGCGCGGCGATTTGCGCCAATACACCGATTTGCTGAATGCCGCGTTGAGCCGGCAACTGACGCCATTGCTCGCCATGCTGAAAGCGGCGCATTTCAGCACGCCGCCGTTTCAGGCGCAGTTTCAGCAACTGGCGGCCAGCCGTTTGCCGTCACCCGATGTCATTGCTCGCCACGACGCCGTGACGGCGGCATGGCAGCACGGTGACGCACAACAGGCACTAGCCGGGTTGCAAGCCATGCCCGCCGGGCCGTGGTCCGATGTGCTCGCTGTGGAAATGGCGCACAAGAAGGCTCTGCTCGACCAGTATGCGCAATTGCAGAAAACGCGCGGCGACAAGGATTACGACCAGCGCCTGCTGTCGTTCTACGCAAGCCTCGATCCGACAACGGACGTGTGGTTCCTGCAGTCGATTCAGAAAGACGTGGCCGCCTTGCACGACAAAGCGTTGGCGCGTGCGCAAGACCTGATGTTGCGCGCTCAAAGCTTGTGGAAGCAGTACCGCGCGAGTGGATCGATCGGCGGAACGCAGCGCCTCGAAGCGGGTATTTCGCCGGGATTTCGCAGCGAGGCGCGTCTGCTTTCGGATGCGCAAACGTCGGCGCAACAGGGTATGCGCATCTACACGCAACTGAAGGCCGATCATCCCGCCGACTTCGACCGTCTGCTTGCCGATATCGACGCCGAAGCCAATTTGCAGCGCCGCTCGCTGACGGAGTTGCGCATGGTGCTGGATCCGGGACTTCTGAAAGCGAAGCTGGCATTGATCGGAGGCGAGCAGAGTGAAACGCGACAGTCACCCTAGACCGTTGTCGGAGGCGCTGGAGGATCACAGTGTCGAAGGCATTGCGATTCTGATGGCGGAGCCGGTGCGGCTCGCGCGCGCGCTGATCTGGGCGATGGTCGCGCTCGTCGTGGTCGGCCTGCTGTGGTCGTTCGTGGGGCGCGCGGACGTGATCGTCAGCGCGCAAGGCACGTTGTCGCCCGAATCGGAGGTGCGCCGCATTTATGCGCCGATCGACGGCGAACTCGCCGATCTGTATATCGCCGAAGGGCAACCCGTATCGAAAGGCGACGTGCTCGCGCGGCTCAATGCGCGCGGCGCGATCGAGGCTGCCAGCAATGCGCTGCAAGCACAACTCAAACTGGAAGACGCCGAGCGCGACTGGAAGCAGTTTCCCGAGAAGAAGGCGCTGATGGAGCGCAAAGCCGCCGCGCTGAAGGCGCAGATGGAAGTGGAAGCGCGCCAGCACGAAAATCGCGTCTCCGAAGGCACGACCAAACTCGCGGAGGGGCAGAAGGCCGAACTCGACGAAGCGCGCAGCGTGCTCGACAACGCCCGCCGCACGCGTGAAGCGGCGCGTCAGGAACTGGACCGCTACTCGCGGCTCTTTGCGCAGCCGGGCGGCGGCGGCATCGCCGAATTGCAGGTGGAGCAGAAACGCACCGCGGCGATGGAAGCGGATAACGCATACCGTGTCGCGCAATCGAAACTCGCGGAACTGGATTTCCGCCTGAGCCACGAGTATGCGCAGGCGAATGCGCAACTGGAAACCAGCGGCCAGCAGACCACCGACCTGCAGCTTCAATACGATTCGGCGGTGCGCGACATTACCGACGCGGAAGACAAGTTGCGCCTGCAACTGCAAAGTGCGCGGCTGGTGTCCGAAGCCGCCGCGCGGATTCGTTTCGAGAACATCGACAAGGACAATTTTCTGCTGATCCTCGCGCCGGTCTCGGGCGTCATCACCGACGTCACGTCGACGCAGCGCGGCGACAAGATTCAGGCCAACGCACCGCTCGGCGGCATTGCGCCCAAAGACGCGCGGCCCGTTCTGAAGATCGAAATTGCCGAACACGACCGTGCTTTTCTGCACGAAGGTCTGCCCGTCAAGTTGAAATTCAATGCCTTTCCGTATCAGCGCTATGGGCTGATCAGCGGCACGCTGGCCTATATTTCGCCGGCCACCAAACCGTCGTCGACGGACAAGCAGCCGGTCTACGAAGGCCGCGTCACGCTCGACAAGGATTACTACCAGATTGCCGACACGCGCTATCCACTGCGTTACGGCATGACGGCAAGCGCCGAGATCGTGGTGCGTGAGCGCCGCCTGATCGATCTGGGTCTCGATCCGTTCAGGCAGGTGGCGGGTTGACCGCGCGGATCACACGTCAATAAAAGGAGCGAATGAGATGACCGCGATAGTGCGTATCGATGACGAAGTCGTGGACGTGGCCGAGTTCATTCGTCTTCTGAAACTGACCGGCCAGTTCGAGAGCCTGATCGAGCAGATCGTGCGCGACAAGCTCACGGTTCACGCCGCGAAGAAGCAGGGCATCACCGTGAGCGCCGATGAAATCCAGCAGCGCGCCGATCAATTCCGCCGCGTGCGCGGCTTGCATCGCGCGACGGATATGAATCAGTACCTCGATGCGCTCAATGTCAGTCTCGACGAATTCGAGGCCTTCATTACCGACGGGCTGTACCAGGAGAAGATGCTCGACGAGATCGGCAACGACGCCGCGATCAAGGACTACTTCGCGCTGAATTCGCCGAAGTTCGACGCGATCGAAGTGAGCCATATCGTGCTCGACAGCGAGGGCAAGGCGAAGGAAATGATTTCGTATCTGCACGACGACCCCGACAGTTTCGCGGACATGGCGCGCGAGCACTCTATTGCTGATACGCGTGAGGCTGGCGGCGTGATCGGCAAGGTGCTGCGCGGCTCATTGAAGCCCGATATCGAAGCGAAGATTTTCAATGCGGCAGTGGGCGACCTGCTGGGGCCTTTTCCATCGGCGGATCGATCGTGCTTCGAGATTTTCGCCGTGACGGCCAAATATCCCGCAACGCTCGATGCCGATGTGGCTTCGGAAGTCCGTCGCCTGCTGCGCGAAAGCTGGCTGATTTCACGCGCTCAGGAGCACGTGATCGAAGCGCGCTAGCGCGTTCGTGCCCTGCACGCCGCATTGAAACAACGCAACGACACGCCGATTCGAGGTCCGCAAGCACATGGATGCACCCCAGACCGCGCCTTCCACAGCCGAGTTTCTAACCTCGGTGGAAATTCTCTCGCCGTTTTCGCGCGACGAGATCGACCGTCTTGCCGAATATGCGCAAGCGCGCTTCTATTCATTCGGCGAAACGGTCTGCTCCGCGGGTGAGACGGCCGACGGACTTTACGTGGTTCGTTCAGGTTCCGTGCGGATCTTCACGGAGGAGCACGGCAAGGAAACCAGCATGGGCGTGCGCAAATCGGGCGAGATCTTCGCCGATATTGCGATGTTGCGCGCCTATGTGCATGAAGCGTCGGTGCGGGCGTCGGCGAAAACCGAGTTGCTGTTCATTCCGCGCGCCGCGATCGAGCCGGTGATCGCCGGCAATCAGGCCGCGCTGGCGTTCGTCGCCAGTTATGTGGCGATCAACTCAGCGGGCGGCTTCGTCGCGCAGTTGTTCGATCTGCGCGGCAAACTGAACAAGGCGGAACTCGAAGAATATGTACGCAGCGTGGGTGTGAAGCGGGTCGCGGCCGGCAAGGAGATTCTCAAGCAGGACGGACGCGAGGACCGGCGGCTGTATGTGGTGCGCCAGGGTGAAGTGCGCATCGTCCGGCATGAGGAAGGCCACGACTACACGCTTGCCACGCTTGGCGAAGGCGAAATATTCGGCGAGAAAGCGTGCCTGATGCGTCAGGAGCAGATGGCCTCGGTTGTCGCGACAACCGACACGCGCCTGCTGGTGATTCCGGAGCGCACGGTCCACTTCATTCTCGAACGCAATCCGAAGCTGCGTGAAGTGCTCGACGAGCGGATTCGCTACGGGGACCGCGAGTTACAGCGGCAAAAGCGGGTCGAACAGCGGCGCAAGCTGCCGCTCATGCTCGATCTGCAGACCAAGCCCGAGTTCGGCGAGAAAGTCATCAAACGCTTCGCGCTGGTCGAGCAGGCTGAAGAAATGGATTGCGGCGCGGCGTGCCTCGCGATGATATGCCGCCACTACAGCATTCCAATGACGCTCGGCAAATTGCGCGAGCTAGCCAATGTCACGACTCAGGGCGCCACACTCGACAGTCTCGCCCGCGCCGGCGAATCGCTGGGTTTCACGGCGCGCGGTGTGCAATGCACATTCGATTCGTTGCGCGGCTTCGATCTACCGTTCATCGTGCATTGGGAGGGATACCACTACGTCGTGGTGTATGGGCTCTCCAAAGAGTATGTGTGGGTCGCGGACCCGGCCGTCGGCTTCAAGAAGATGACCGTGGAAGATTTCGAGCGCGGGTGGAGCGGTACCTGTCTGCTGTTCACCGGCGGCCCGAATCTGCTGCAAATGTCGGCCGCGCGTTCGCCTTGGATACGCTTTGTCGGCTATCTCACGCCGTACAAAAAGATTCTCGGCCACCTGTTTCTCGCCACCTTCGTGATTCAGGTGTTGGGTGTGATTCCGCCGCTGATTATCCAGAACATTCTCGACGGCGTGATCGTGCATCAGAATGTCAGCCTGCTGCATCTGCTGATTGGCGGGTTGATCATCGCCAATGTCTTTTCGCAATTGATGTCGTCGATTCGCGCCTATCTCGCCAATTTCATGGTGCGCAACATGGACTTCGCGATGATGTCGCAGTTCTTCAAGCACACGCTGTCGCTGCCGTTTTCGTTTTTCGCCAAGCGCAAGACCGGCGACATTTTCGCGCGCTTCCAGGAGAATCAGACGATTCGCGCCTTCCTGACCGAATCCACCGTCACCACCGCGCTGAACCTGCTGATGGTGTTCATCTACTTCACGATCATGTTCGTCTACAACGTGAAGATGACGCTGGTGCTGATCGCGTTCGTCATTCCGATCATGGCGCTGACGGCGATCGCCACGCCGAAGATCAAGGGCTATGCGCGCGAAGTGTTCACCGCCTCGACTGAATCGAAGTCGTTTTTGATGGAAGCGCTTGCAGGCGTGGAGACGATCAAGGGCATGGGCATTGAGCGGCCAGTGCGTTTGCGCTGGGAGAAGAAGTACGCGAAGGCGCTTGAAGTGCAATATCGCGCGCATGCATTCAACATTCTCGTGGGACTCGGCAGTCAGTTGCTGAACGCCGCCACGACGATTGCCATTCTCTGGGTCGGCGCGAATCTCGTGCTGGCGCGTGAAATGACGATCGGTCAGTTGATCGCGTTCAACGCGTTCATGGGTAGCGTGCTCGGTCCGTTGATGGGACTGGTCGGCTTGTGGAGCATGCTCAACGACGCGGGCGTGGCGATGGAGCGCCTCGGCGACGTGCTCGATATCGAGCCCGAACAGAAACCGCAGGATTTACCCTCGCGTGTGATGCTGCCCGAACTTCAGGGCGAAATCAGCCTCAGCGGCGTCTATTTCCGCTACGGCGAAAACGACTCGGCCTACGTGCTCGAGAACATCAGCTTCGATATCAAGCCGGGCGAACTGGTGGCGATCGTAGGCCGCAGCGGTTCGGGCAAGACCACGCTCGCCAAGCTGCTGGTGGGCTTCTACACGCCGACCGAGGGCAAGATGACGATAGACGGCTACGATCTCGGCGTGGTCGATAAAGCCTATTACCGTGCGCAGATTGGCTACGTGATGCAGAGCAACCTGCTGTTCTCCGGCACGATCGCGGAAAATATCGCGAGCGGCGACGACGCGCCCGACCGGCGTCGCATCGAGGAAGTGGCGAAGATGGCCGACGCGCACGCATTCATCAGCAAGATGCCGCTCGGCTACGAGCAGATTGTCGGCGAGCGCGGAATCGGCTTGTCCGGCGGGCAGATCCAGCGGCTTTGCATTGCACGGGCGCTGTATCACGATCCGCGCCTGCTGGTGTTCGACGAAGCGACCTCGGCGCTGGATTCGCAGTCGGAGAGCAATATCCTCGGCAATATGCACGACATTCTGAAAGGCCGCACGGCGGTGATCATCGCGCACCGGCTTAGCACGATCATGCGCGCGGACAAGATTCTCGTGCTGTACGAAGGAGCGATTGTCGAACAGGGCCGTCACGATGAGTTGATCCAGCGCGGCGGCATGTATTACCAACTGGTCCAGAAACAGTTGAGCGCATGATGATGAAAATACTCGACCAGATTGAAGAGGCCAGCCCCGCGATTTCCTACGCGGGCCTGATCGAGCGGATCGAGATCTTGCGCTCGACGTTGCGCTGGTCGTCGCGGCTGGAGCGCGCGGACATCGACAAACTGCTTCGGCAAGCCACCTCGCTGCGCGACGAGGTGATGCAACTCTCGCACAAAGAGCGTTTCGTGCAAGCGGCGGTGGCCGCCGAACCGCAGGAGCGCGTCGATCAATCACGAGGCGCGCGGCGCAAGGCGCTGCTCGAACGCAGCTTCATTTTCGAAGGGACGTTCGGCGACAATCCGCGTTTGCTCGAATCGCTCGAAATCGCCGAGAAAGCGGCGCCGACCGATTTGCCCGTGCTGATCGACGGCGAAAGCGGCACCGGCAAGGAATTGATGGCCAAGGTGATTCACGCCAACGGTTCGCGTGCGGACAAGCCCTTTATTTCCGTGAATTGCGGCGCGATTCCCGACAATTTGCTGGAGTCGGAATTGTTCGGGCATCGCAAGGGGGCATTCACGGGGGCTTCGAATGACCGCAAGGGTAAATTCGAAAGCGCCCATACCGGTACGATTTTTCTCGACGAGATTGGCGAATTGCCGCTCGCCGGGCAGGTGAAGCTGCTGCGCGTGCTGGAAGCGCACGAGATTCAGCGCGTCGGGTCCGATGAAACGATCGCGGTGGATACGCGCATTGTCGCGGCGACCAATCGCAATCTGCGGCAACTTAGTGAAGAGGGCAAGTTCCGCGAAGACCTCTTTTACCGGCTGAGCGTGATTCACGTCACGCTGCCGCCGCTGCGTGAGCGCCGCGATGAAATTCCTTTGCTGATCGCGTGGTTCGGCGATGAAGCCGCGGGTACGCTCAAGCGCAGGCCCGTGCGAATGACGCCGCGTCTGCGGGACTTTCTGCTGAACTATGCGTATCCCGGCAATATTCGCGAACTGCGCAACGTGATGTATCGCGTATCGTGTCTGGCCGGCGATATGGCCGATATCGATCACTTGCCGCAGGACATGCGACCCGCGGCGCCCGGATCCGCGGCGTCGTTCAACGCGGCGACCACGACAGGGCAGGAGCCGATCAGCGTGACGAACCTGATGTCGCTGAGCGACGCGAAGCGTGCGGCCAGCGACGACGCCGAAAAAGCCTTTCTCGAGCGCGGCCTTCGCGAAGTGAGCGGCACGGTCGCGGAACTGGCCCGCCGTATCGACATGAACCGTTCGCATCTGCAGATGCTGCTGAAGAAGCACGGCCTGCATTCAAAGGACTTCCGCAATCGCAATGTGCCGGCCGCTAGCCGGAACGGCGCGGACGAGCGCGACGACGAAAGCGAAGAGACTTGAGTCCGCAACATTAATCGCTGTCAGTGCAACGGGCTCAAGGGGATGGGTTCAGCAAGGTTTTGTCGGACGCGTTCGGGTCTTCGGCGCGCACGACCACGGCGGTGATGTTGTCGCGGCCGCCGCGCGCGAGGGCCAACTCGACGAGTTCTTCAGAGGCGTTTGCGTTCGCCGCCTTGCTGAGCACCGCGAGCATGTCTTCTTCGCCGACCTCGTTGCTCAGGCCGTCGCTGCAGAGCAGGAAGACGTCGCCGTCCATCACTTCGATGGCGTCGTCGTCGAGTTCGAGTACGTCTGTCGCGCCAACGGCTCGCGTGATCATATGCTGCGCCGGATGGTGCCGCGCCTCTTCCTCAGTGATCACGCCGAGCGACTTGAGCGCTTCAACCTGACTGTGATCGCGGGTGAGTTGCCGCAAGCTGCCTTCGCGCAGCAAATACAGGCGACTGTCGCCGGCCCACACATAGCCGCAGAAGCGGTCACAGGCAAGCAGTGCGACGACTGTACTGCCGATACGCTGCACCTGGCGGCGCGCGGCTTCTTCCCTCAATTGACGATTGGCGCTTTGCAGGCGCGAGCGCGCGTCGGCGACGAAGGCCTTCATGCTGACCGGCGAGGTCAGCCGGGCGAGCGCGTCGATCACCAGACGGCTCGCCAGATCGCCGACCGCGTGCCCGCCCATGCCGTCGGCAACGGCCCAGCGTCCGAGTTCGGACTGGTCGAGGCAGGCATCCTCGTTGATTTCGCGGACGCGTCCGGGATCGGAATGCGCGGACGACGTCCAGCGAAATTGGCTCGCACAGGTCACAACGTTTACACCGTATCGTTTCTGCTGCGTGCGTCGGGAGAGACACTGATGTTCGAGTTCGCGCCGGTGTTGCGGACGTCGACCGACTGGAACGTGTTGATCATCTGGTTAGCATAGAAGTTGTTGGTCACGTCGTACAGGTTCACGACGGGACCGATGCTGGGCGTACTGCGTACGTAAGGCTGAATCCAGCCATACACCCACGGTGCGCCGCCGCCACCGCGAATCGCTGTCATCGCTTTACGGTCTAGCGCGAGGTTCAGCGAGAGGTCATTCACAGTAATAGAAGACATGTCGTTCTCCGGTTGGCCGCGTGTAACGCGCGCGGTGACGCGCGGTTTTTAAAGAATCTGGGCGTTATATCGCAAGTGCCATGCCAATTCGCCGGCCTTTTTCGTGGTTTGTCGTCATGCCTTGATGGCCGGGCGATTGCGTGCCCTGGCGCACATACCGGATGCGCACATGCAGATTCATCGGTCGGCTGGAAGCCAACAAGCGCGAACGCTAACCGGTGTCGGACCCAACAGATTCTTGCGTCCCTATGCCCCCGCTATCGGACCGGCTTGCGTCTCGTGCGGCAACCGTAAATGAGCGTCGTACGCCAACAGTTCGCCGAAAATTCTGTCGGTTCACATCGCACACTCGTCGCATCCGAAACGCTGCAATTTCTCGCGAAGCCCTTTAAATAAAGGCTTTTGCGCGCATGGCCCGGATGATGCAAATAACCTCGCAACAGTGTTGGAAATCGAAGCGAGGCCAGCCATGAACACGAACCCTCTTCAGACGAGCAGCGACAGCAGCGAAGACCGCCGCGACGCCGCGTCCACCATCGACCTGCCGATCGGCGCGCATCTCGTCACGCAACGTCGCGGTTACGAACACCACGGCATTTATGTGGGCAATGGCCGCGTGGTTCATTACGCGGGCTTTGCGAGTTCAGCGCATCGCGGCCCGGTTGAGGAAGTGGAACTGGAACGCTTCGCTGGCGGCCACCCGCTGTCGATCCGTTCGACCCCATCGGCCCGCTACGTCGGCGACGAAGCCGTGCGCCGCGCACGCTCCCGTCTCGGTGAAAACCACTATCGCCTGCTGACGAACAACTGCGAGCACTTCTGCTCATGGTGCCTGCTCGGCGAAAGCCGTAGCGAACAGGTGCATTGCTGCCTGCGCCATCCGCGTACCGGCATGCATGCGCTGGTGTGCCTCGTGAAGGCTTTCGTGGAAGCCAGCGCGAAGGGCGCTCAAGGTTCCGTGCAGTTGGCGTGAGCCGGCCACATCCCGTTTCAGTGATTCAAACATTCAAGCATTCAAGGAGAACATCATGGCTGCCGCGGAAAAGACCTTGCATTGGGCTGTGGACAAATGGCTCGCCCCGACCCCGTCGATGCCCGCACGCGTCGTGCAGTTTTGCCACCGTGCGTCGCAACATCAGCGCTATGTCTGCGTGGAAGCCTTGCGGCCAGGCGGCCTGCTGTCGATCTTCTTCTTCCGTCATGACGACGGCTCGTGGAATGTGTTCCCGCCGCAAGCCGAACGGCCCGCAATGAACGGCCATCGCCGCACGGCGCTCTGCTAACTGGCTAGTTGCGCGCCTGCGCGGCCGCTTCCTTGATGATCCACTGATTGAACAGCAGCATCGCCGGTGTCATGGGTTTGCCCTTCAACCATGTCAGCCAGTAACTGCCGGCGTGAACCTCCACCTCGAACGGGCGCACCAGCCGGCCTGTGTTGATCTCGTGATCGAACATCAACGCGGGCGCGAGCGCGATACCCGCGCCCTGCATTGCTGCTTCCACCATCAGCCGCGACGAATCGAACACCGGCCCGCGAATCGGTCGCGGCGGAATACCGGCGGCCGCAAACCAGCTCATCCAGTCGTCGGCGCGATAGGAGCGCAGCAAGGTCTCGTTGGCGAGGTCGTCCGGCTTCGACAGCCGCGCGGCGATCTCCGGCGTGCACAGCAGCGCGAGCGGCGCGTCGAGCAGCCGCGTCGCGAGCGAACCGGGCCACGTGCCGTCACCGAAGCGGATCGCGAAGTCGAGACCTTCGGTGGCGAGGTCGACCAGGTTGTTGTTGGTCAGCAGCCGCAGTTCGACGAACGGATGTGCGTCGCGAAACGACTTGAGGCGCGGCATCAGCCAGCCCACCGCGAATGTGCCCACCACGCCGAGCGTCAGCACCTCGTGAAAGTGGCCGCCTTCGAATTGCTTGAGTACGGCTTCGATTCGATCGAATGCGTCGGTCAGCACCGGACGCAGCGCGAGGCCCTCGTCGGTCATGGCAAGGCCGCGCGGCAGGCGCTTGAAGAGCGCAGTGCCCAGCCGCTCTTCCAGGGTTCTGACCTGCTGGCTGACGGCGGCCTGGGTGACGTTCAGTTCGAGCGCCGCGCGCGTGAAGCTCAAGTGCCGCGCGGACGATTCGAAAGCCCGCAGCGCGTTCAATGGCAGGTACGGTCTCATGGCGAAGGCATAAGATTTTCTTGTGAGTTGGCTAACTTATCATCGTTTGTCAGCGGCGGGCGGAAAACCGATAGTTGCGGCTTCACACAAAGGAGCGGCGATGATCACGAGACGGAAGTTCGCGGGCGCGATGCTGGGTGTTTCGATAGCTGGGGTTGCGGTTGGCAGTGCCGGCGCGTTCAGCAAGGCGGTTAACACGGGGGCCACCGCGCAGGGGCGCGAGTTGGCCCGGGCGGATGCGATCCGTCGGCGGCTTGCCGAAATCGAGGCGGAAAGCGGTGGGCGCCTGGGGGTGTCGATCGTCGATACGACGTCGGGCTTGCACGCGGGTCTGCGGACCGACGAGCGCTTCCCGATGTGCAGCACCTTCAAGGTCCTGGCGGCGGGCGCCGTGCTGGCGCGCACGGACCGCGGCGCGGAAGATCTTCAGCGGCGCGTGGTGTTCTCACATAGCGACGTGGTACCGAATTCGCCCGCCACGAGCAAACACACGCGCGAGCTGACCAGCAACGCGGGCATGAGCATCGCCGAGTTGTGCAAGGCGGCGATCACGCTGAGCGACAACACGGCGGCCAATCTGTTGCTGGCGACTTTCGGCGGACCGGCAGGGTTGACCGCATTCGCGCGCGGGCTGGGCGACGGCATCACGCGTCTGGATCGTAACGAGCCGACGCTGAACGAAGCCATTCCCGGCGATCCGCGCGACACCACCACGCCTAACGCCATGCTCGGCAATCTGCGCGAGCTTCTGCTTGGAGAGCATTTGTCGTCGTCGTCGCGGGCACAACTGTTGGCGTGGCTCGCCGCCAACGAAACCGGCGGAGCGCGGCTTCGCGCCAGGTTGCCGAAGGACTGGGGCGTGGGCGACAAGACCGGCACTGGCGATCACGGCACCGCCAATGACATCGCGATTCTGTGGCCGCCCGGCCGCGGTCCGGTATTGGTGACGGTGTACCTGACTGAAACGGATGGCAGCGCGGCGCGCAGCAATGCGGCGATTGCGGATGTGAGTGCGCTGGTGGCGGCGTCCATCTGAGCGCGGCGCGCAGCGGGTCGCGCTGGCAACCTGGGCCGCGCGAGAGTGCGGCGCGCCTCGCCGAAATCCGTTGCGGCAGTCTAGCCGGCTTGTGCGATTCGTGAAGCGGCCGGTGCGTCCGATGCGGACCGGGAGCTAGCCGCTGGGGCCGCGGCCGCGGGAATCAGCTTGCCATTCACCAGCAGACTCAGCGTCTTCACCACCAGGATCCCGATGATCAGATTCGCCGCGATGAACAGAAGCGGCGCGGCCCATTCGAGCGGACCCGTCGCGCCGCGTTCGACCATCCGAAGGGCCATGGTCGGCAGGGCGGCCACGCCGAAGCTGAAGGCCCAGTAACCCGCCGTGAAGGCCTGTTGGCGAATCCATGGCAGCAGGCGCAACAGCAGCACCGCCTGGTACAGGCCATAGCCGAGCAGCACCAGGGCAAACAGGTCAGGCGTGCCGCTGCTCAGGCTCAAATAGGTCACGCCACCCACCACCGGCGGCGCGAGTTGCACGCCGAGCAGCGGGCGCAATGCTTCGGGCAGTGGTTCATGCACGGCGGCGCGGTGCAGGATCAGCGATTCGATTGCAAGCCAAGACAGCACACCCGCGCCGAAGAGAAGCCCGCCCAACTGATGGAACCCGAACGCGGCCGCAGCTGTGCCGGCAACGAAGCTCGGCGCTACCGTCGGTAGATAAATGGCGGGCGTTACCAGTTCAGGCTTGCGCCCGCCCTGCCAGAGCCGTCCATGCAAATACACGCCGAGCGCCAGTTGTGCAACCGCGGCTACGCCGAACAGCGCGAGCGCCGGCGTATGCGCGTACGGCTCTATCAGTTGTGCGGCGAGCAGGCTCGAAACCGGACCGAGCGCCGCAAACGACGATTGCACAGGATGCTGCATTTCCGCGCGCGCTTCGGCGCCATGCGTCAACCGTTTTTGGCCGTAGGCGGCCAGAATGACGATCCACACGACGAGCGCGGCCACCGTCATCAAGCCGCCTATCGCGGCCGGCAGGTGCCAGAGCCTGATCGCCACGCGCCACAAATTGGCGAACGCCAGTGCGCCCACCGCGATCCCGAAGAAAGCAACTGGAATCCTCCCGCGATTGCTGCTCATCACCGATCCTCCGAAAGTTGCGTCGCGCGCCAGTGTTCCGGTATCGCGCGATCGATGACGTACTGTAAAAGGCGGCGGCAAAACGCAGAACGCTGGGCGCGCTCAACAAATGGCGCGATCGTCTCAAGATGCCTGGAGCGGCATGGGCTGGGAGCTGTTGGCCGCGTTGCGCGTGGTTTCGCTGGCGTTCCGGATGTCAGCGCGCAGCGCTGAAGGCGGGTTGCGGCCGGGCGCTTTCGTGTTTCGCGCGTCGGCCCGCCGAATCAGCGGCCTGACGTTGCTTTATGCGGCCATGCGCTGAAGCATCGCGAGCAATGCGTCGAATGACAGCGGCTTGCGGGCGTATGCAATGGTGGGATTCGGCTGCGTGGGGATATCCGCGGCCGCGCTGCACAAAATGATCGGAATGGCGCGCAGATCGGGATCGGCGTTGAGCGCCGCGCACAACTGCAGTCCCGACATGACCGGCATCATGCAGTCCGAGACGATGATATCCGGACGGGTCTTGCGTATCTGTTCGAGCGCGGCGGCCCCGTTCGACGCGACCAGCACCGTGTAGCCGTGCCGCTCCAGAAGCAGCCGCCACACTGTGAGGATGTCGAACTCGTCGTCCACGACCAGAATGGTTTTCATGGGCGGCTACGTATTTCGCCGTGGCGGCAGCATGGCCGACAGGCCCGTCGCCGGATACACGTTGGCGGGGTTCGCCAGTTTTTCGATCACGTCGAGGCCCTGAGCCGAAATCACGAGTTCTCGCAAGGAGGTGTCGTGAGCACTCTCACGTTGCTTGACCACGGAAATCATGCGCCGTAGGCCCGTTTCCGTTTCGGCGTAACGCAGCAGCAAGAGGTTTTCGGTCAGCGCCGACATCCGCACGCTCTTCGCATGGCCGGGGTCGGCATAAAGCGGCAGTTCTTCAGTCAGCAGCGTGGTGACACAGGCTTCGCGAAGCTGGTGCAGCAGCGCATTCAGGAACAGGCCAAAACGCTCGGGGCGCAACGCGGAATCGCGGAACCCCTCCACCCCGTCAATCACGATGCGCGACGCGCCGATCTTCTTGACCGTGGCGAGCGCGGTGGCCGCGAGCTCGTCGACAGCCAGCTCAACGGCCGGTTGCCACTGGATGACGAGCCGGCCGTCTTCGTGAGCCTCGGTGAGCCCGATCGATACGGCCTCGGCTTTACCGATCAGCCGCTGCGGACCTTCGTAAAAGCCAAGATAGACGCAGCGTTCGCCGCGCGCGACGCCGGCCGCAAGAAACTGCAGGCACAGCAGCGTCTTGCCGACGCCCGATGGCCCGATCAGCGTGGTCGTGGAGCCTTGCGCAAAGCCGCCGCCCAGCAAGCTGTCGAGATGCGGCAGGCCAAAGCCGAGGCGCGCTTTCAGATCCACCGGACCCGGCGGTACGGCACATTGCGCTTCGAGACGCGGGAACATCAGGAGCCCGCTTTCGGCAATGCGGAAGAAATGCTTGCCCATTAAATGATTGCGAGCGCGCATCTTGTGGACTTCGATTTCGCGCGCGCGGCGCATGCCGTCGTTGTACCGGTTCAGTTCGATCAGACCGTCGACCAGCGTATGTTCCGGATGCGGTTCGTTACCCGAGAGCGGCGCGAGCAGCAAGGTCGTGCAATCCATGGCCGCGACCAGCGCGTTCAACTCATGGATGAATTTCGACAGCGACAACTCGGTTTCGCTGAATTCGCGCGCGCTGCGAAAGCCGTCGATGATCATGAGGCTCGGGCGGTAATCGTAAATGCTCGAGGCGATCAGTTTGAGGAAGCCGTCGAGACCGTCCTGCATCAGTTCGTGATAGCCGGAGACGAACAGCATCTGCTGTGCGACCGCTTTTTCGTCGAAGAAGCTCAGACCCTTGAGATGCCCCAAAAGCTTGTCGTGGGATTCGGCGATCAAGGTCATGTACAGCACCTTCTCGCCCTGGCTTACACGATGAAAACCAATCTGGCTCGACAGAATCGTCTTGCCGGCGCCGGCCATGCCTTCCAGCAGGTAGACGCCGCCGCGGACCAGACCTCCGCCCAGGATCTCGTCGAGACCGGGGACGCCAGTTTCCACGTTGGGTCGGGAAGACGTCGGAGATTCGTGGATAGTCATTGTCGAAGTGTCATTCAAGGTGCGCAGAAGCGACGGCCCGCACTCGAACCGTCTGTTACTCAAACTACGTTCGCCAGCAATTTGCGTTCCCGCTGTCGCACGGCAACGCTCTCGCGTGGGCGCGGATGCGGGGGATTCTATCTGGTGGCGGCCCGGTTGGCGAACCGCCACTCGGGGCGGCGCGTAAGGGACGCGCGGCCAATGGGCGCGAATGGGCCGATCCGATGGCCACCATATAGGCAAGCTTTTCAATCGATGCAATGGCAACAGGAAGAAGAGTGGCAGCGCCGCGCCGTATACAATTCGGCAGCGCCAGATTTCTGCCCGCTTTTCGCTAATCCTGACCTGATCCCGTCCATGCCGAATCCGACCCGGGCCTTCCTTCTCGGCCCGCTCCTGAAAGGCGTTTCACGCTCCTTTTATCTCACGCTGCGCGTGCTGCCCGCCGGGATGCGCGATCCGATCGGACTTGCCTACCTGCTGGCGCGCGCGGCCGACACGATCGCGGACACTTCGCTGATCTCTCCGGAACAACGCCTCGCCTTGCTGCTGTCGCTGCGCGATCAGGTGAACGGCGCGGCGGACGACGGTGCGCTGTTCCAGCGCATGGCGGCCGAAGTGGCCGGGCAGCAGGTCCAGTCGGATGAGAAGGTGCTGCTCGAATCGCTCGGTCCGGCGCTCGACGTGTTGTTGCAACTGAGCGAATTCGATCGCAAGGCCGTTCGCGAGATCGTTTCGACGCTGACCGAGGGCATGGAGTTCGACCTTCGCACCTTCCCGGACGAACGTTCCGGCCAGATCGCGGCGCTGCGAGAATACGAAGAACTCGACCGCTACACGTACCTGGTGGCGGGTTGCGTTGGCGAATTCTGGACCACGATGACTTACGCGCACATGCCCGGCACGCTGAAAGAGCAGCCCGAAACCATGGCGCGGCGCGGCGTGCGTTTCGGCAAGGCGCTGCAGATGACCAACGTGCTGCGTGACTGTGGCAAGGATTTGCGAATTGGCCGCTGCTACCTTCCGCAGACTATGCTCGACCGATATGGTCTAAGCGCGCAAGACCTGCTGCTGCCGGCCAATTCCGTGCGGGCCCGCCCGCTGATGATCGAACTGCTGCGCAAGACACTCGATCATTTCCGCGAAGCGCTCGACTATACGCTGGCAATTCCGGCGTTTGCGGTACGCCTGCGTCTCGCGAGCCTCTGGCCGATTCTGATCGGTCTGGAGACGCTCATCCTTCTCGTGGACAACAATGCCTGGCTCGATCCGCAGAAAGTCTCCAAAGTCAGGCGCAACAAGGTGTATCAGATCATCGCTTCGTCCCTGTTGCTGGTGCCTTCGAATGGGCTGGTGCGCCACGCTGTCGAACGGCGGATCAGCCAGATCGAAGCGCGTTTCTGAATGTTGTGAGCCGTTTGCTGTTTCGGTAGGGCGCCGCCCCATCTCCCATGCAATGTGGGGGAGCGTACCGAATAAAAGCAGGGTGGGCCGTAGTTTGACGGACAACTCCTCTGTCCGATTCAGATTTACATGGCGCTTACCGGCAAACAACATTGCGACACGCTGGACCTGATCCGCGCATTAGCGGCGGGCGCGGTGTGCGTTAGCCATCTGCGCAATCTCATGTTTGTCGATTACCGAGCGAGCGCCGGAATCGGGCTGGCGGGCAAGCTGTTTTATTTCATCAGCAACTACGGCCACACCGCGGTGATCGTGTTCTTCCTGCTGAGCGGATACTTCGTGGGCGGTTCAGTGTTGCGCCAGGTCGAGGCTGGAACATGGAACTGGCAGCGTTATCTGACCGAACGCATGTCGCGGCTGTGGATCGTGCTGATTCCCGCATTGCTGCTGACCATGTTCTGGGACCGCATGGGTATCGCGCTGGCAGGCGGGCCTTTCTATCTTGGCACCGAAGGTACGTTCGATCAGCAGATCAACGTCGCGTCGCATCTTGGAGGCGCGACGCTGGCATGCAACCTCGTGTTCCTGCAGACCCTCGCGTGCGGCACTTATGGTTCAAACGGACCGCTGTGGAGCCTCGCCAACGAGTTCTGGTATTACCTCTGGTTTCCCGCGTGCGTCGTGCTATTGCGTCGGCGGCGAGGCTTTGTGGCCTTCGGCGCGGCTGCATTCGCACTCGCCACGATGATTGCGTTTCCGTCGCTTCTGAACGGGTTCGGACTATGGCTGCTCGGCGTCGTCCTGGTGGTGCTGGAGAAATGCTTTCCGTCGCGCGGCGCGCGTACGGGCTTGCCCTGGTTCACGCTCGCCAGCGGAGCGGCGTTTATCACCGCGCTGGTGTGTTCGCGTTTGTTCCTGTGGAGCAACGACTGGATCGTCGGCGTACCGTGTTTCCTGTTTCTGCGCTGCATTCTCTGGGAAAACGTTCGACTGCGTCCGGCGCTTGTGTCGCGTGTCGCGATACGCTTTTCCGCGTTCTCCTATTCGCTGTATCTGACGCATTTCTCTTTCATTCTATTCGTCGCCGCAGTCGGATTCGGGCAGCGTATCCAGTTCGATGCCCGCGGCGCGCTGGTGCTCCTGATCATGCTTGTTGCGTGTTACCTGTATGCGTACGCGGTCTATATGCTGTTCGAGCAGAATACAAAACGTGTGCAGAAGAGCATTCAGAAGTTTCGCTTTCTGCGCGTCACGCCGGATCCAGTCACCTCGCATAACGGTTCGCGCGGAAGCATTACCTGATTTAATCTGCATCATGAAATAGCGTTCGATCGGGAAACCCCTAGGACCACGCATCCAAGGTTCGCGTTAGTCTGCTCAAAAGAGGAGGCGAACCATGAGACAGGCGTTCAATATTGCCGTGGTGCTGCTGCTTGGCTATCTGATGGCGGATAGGGCGCTGATGCGCGCGCAAGCGGGAGAGATGGGGACGATAACGTGCCACCAGGGCGCCGAGCTGGTCAAATCGAACGCGCTGAAAAAAGGCTTTGGAGACATGGGCGCCAGCAGCCAGGGCGAGAATTTTCTATCCAGCTGTCTCGTCACCGGGCGCGGTCAGGTGGGCGATCTGGTGGCGCGCGACTGACGCGATTCGCTCGCCCAATATATGAAACCGCGCCATAACCGCATTTTGCCAGGGTTGTGGCGCCGCCAAACCGGTTGCCAGTAAAAAGCGCCCGGACCGCGAAGGTCCAGGCGGAAGCCATCGGGAGCCCGATGACGGAGGTAAGGAATACACAACTGGCCCGCGATCGGGAAGACTCGGTCGCGGGCCAGTTCATTTGAATCAGTGCGCGCACTGCGTCCGCGCGCTGAGCGCCCCGGCTACGCGCAAGCCGTGGTGCCTGCGTGCGTCGGACCGCTGAACAGCGGGTTAAGGCTGGGTTCCTGCCTGATTACCGCTTGGGCCCCGGCTTAGTTGCCGAAGTAGACTGACCTCGGGCCGTTCGCGAGCGCCGGGCGGCCGGATTGCGACGCGCCACTCACCACACCGCCAAAACCACTTTGTGCTGCCTGCGCCGTGCCATTCTGAGCGTCGACGCGAGCTTGCGCGGCCTGAATGTCAGCCGGGTAGTGCGGGTCGTCGCGGCCCGGGTGATAGCCTGCTTTCTCGAGTTGAATCAATTCCGCACGCACTTGAGCGCGGGTCGCGGGCTGGTTGGACTGCGCAAACGAAGCGACAGGAGCGGCCAGTACAGTGGCGATAACAACAGCTTGAATGAGCGATTTCATGATCAACTACCTCCAGTTCGGTTTTTTGTCTTGCTACGAGCGTTCTCGTTCGTAGTCAGTGATTGCATTCTAGATTTGCGATCTGGAGAGAGTAATCCCCGTTTCAGGTAATGTTTGTTGCTGAAACTGAGACAAACTGCCGTCAACGGACGATGCGCATGGAGAGTTGTTCCCTCGTCGCTGCATCGTCCGGACGTCGAAGCGCGAGTCAACTGCCCGAATAGATCGGACCTTGTCCACCCGGCGCGAACGGCTGAAATATCTCGCCATGCGAAGGAGCGGGCGCTGCTTGTGAGCGCGCCGCGGAAGTGGCGGGCTCGCGTAGCGTGACGGCGCTGTCCGGCGTAATGGGAACGCTGGGCTTGGCGAGTAACTCGGTCTTTCGCATCGATCCTACCGAGGTGCCGAAGTAGTAGCCGATGATGCTGATCCACGCCGTTCCCAATGCGCCGACAATCACGTTGACGAGATCCTTGTTCGGCCCCGGCAGCGGCTGGAACGCCATGAGCAACAGAATGCCGAAAAAGCCTGCCGTCACCGCCATGGCGAGCACCTTGGGCACCCAGTCCTTATTGCTGATACCCATTGCACGCGCGTCGGCCCGATCGGCGGCCTGAATACGCGCCATGTCGCTTTCGTGCGCGAGGCCTGCCTGGGCGGCAGTGACCATCAGTTGTTGCAACTGCAACGAGTTCGCGCTCTCCGCCTGCCGGATCTTCTCCATTGCGCCGGGATCGTTCAGCGCGGGTTCCACGAAGGTGGGATCGCTCGGCGTTCCGAGTGCATGTGAAATGATCGAAGCGGCGGCGGTGACACCGAGGCCGACCGGACCACCCACGAGCCCTGCGAGAAGCGGGGCGGTGCTGCCAATGTTCGATGCTACTTTTGACCAGTCCATCATGCTGCTCCAAGGAGAAGGTTAGCGGCCATTCTTTCTGTCCATCCACGGCTGAAATTGGGCCATGCATGCAGGTTCCGCAGGTAACGCAAGCGATAGGCGGCAAAGCGCATGACAAACTTCAGCGGGTCCGCGCTTTTAACCGCGTCCAGTGTGTCCGGGCCGAACTTGCCGTCTTCTTGCGCACCGGACGCTTTTTGCATCCACAACACCACCAGTCCGCCGTTGTAGTTGGCGTCGAATATCTGGAAGGCCACTCGCGAGTCGAGTTCGTCGAGGTGCAAGGGATCCCAGTACCGTTGTTTCGCGATCTGTTTAGCGGTGTCCAGCGGCAGATCTTTCATGGCGCCGGTATAGCCCTGGCTGCGCGCCACGCGTGCTGTTACGCCCCACATCGTTTCTCCGCCAGGGTCATGCGGATTGAAGGAGTACCCACCTTCATTTCCGATCAGAGCCTTGAACGCTTCATCGAAGTTGCCCATCGATCATCTCCTCTTCCACTGTGTGTATGACTGCAACGGTAAAAGTGCGTCTGGGCCGAGCCGCTTGCGTGGCGGTCCATCCGGTACTACGGGGCGCCTGTTAAGCGGTTTGAAACGGAAGTGCTGCGGGGGGATGGGAAACCGGTCTGACTTGACTATCGGGTTTCGTCATGTCGCGGCGATCGCCTTCCTGAACCGCTTTGGCGACGCGCGCCAGATGACTCTCTCGCGCCGACAGACTGCCTGCGTCGAGTTGCAACGCTTGCGCATATTTGCGCGAGGCGCCGAGCAGATCGCCTTTGCGATCCAGTGCACGGCCCCATTCCGCGTATGAAGGCGCCAGATCCGGGCGCAGTGCCACCGCGCGGGAGAGCTTTTCGATCGCTTCGTCATATCGGCCGACGGTGACGAGCGCCTCGCCCCAATCGTGCAGGTTGTCGACGGAATCCGGCTTCATGCGGTCCGCCTGCTTGAATGCGTCGAGTGCTTCGGAGTGACGATTCGCATGCAGCAGCACGTCGCCGAGAAGACGCAAATTCTCGGCCGTCTTCGACTTCTCGCTCGCGCCGGCTCGCAATGCTTCGAGTGCGTCGTCGATGCGATGCTGCTGTTCGAGTGCAATGCCCAGGCTCGCACGCAGCACCGCCGAATGTGTGTAGACGGTCAGCGCTTCGCGGGTCTGCTGTTCGGCTTCTTTGGAGAGTCCCTGATTGGCAAGCAGCCACGCCTTGCCGGCGAGCGCCCATTCGCCTTGTTCGGAGGCGGGCAGTGCCAGAACTTCGTCATAGATCGAGACGATCTCGCCGTAATCACATTGCGCGAGCGAGCATCGGGTTCTCTGGACTTGCGAATAGAGGTGACTGGCGAGAATATTCGGCTCGGCCAGACGCATGGCTTTGACAGCGATGTCGTGCACGAACTTTTCCAGATCGCGTCCTTCGAAAGGCACCGTGCTTTCACGGGAATTGAAGGGGCCACCTTCAATCTGCACATGGGCGATGTAGGAATCCGCGCTGTCGTTCACCTTGGTGATGCCGACGTGAACGACAACGTCCGTGCGCTTGATGATGCCTTTAATGAAACGCACCGTCGTCGCATATGACATTTCCTGACCGGGGATTTGAATGTCCGGTTGCGCGTCGTTATCGGTCATGGTGTCGTGGGGAATCGATTCGGCGTCCTGGCCGATCGCTCTCATCGAAGACATGATGCGTTCCGCCAGGAAGTTCGACGAATAGCCGCGTTCCACGAGCGACTGCGGCGTTTCAACCGGCGGCACTAGCAATTGCCGCGTCAGTACGCCACGTACGACGAGACAGAAGAAGCCGATGGTGAGCACCGCGAAGACCCACGGCAAAACATAGGGCCACAATTGCTTCGGGCCGCGCCCGATGAAACCGGCGGTCCGTAATCCGAACGGCACGAATCCGCTGGCAAGGTGATGAGTTCGAGTGCGATGCTTCGAACCACTCTCCGCGGAAAGAGACCGGCTCCGCCAATTCACTGGACGACGCTGACTTTGCACACTCGACATGACGCACCTCGATTCAACCGATGTTGGTAAGTGCACGACTGGGTGTCGACTCTTATGCATCGACCGTGCCATAGCGCACGGTGTCTTATACGGCGGGCGTGTACGGGATGACGGCCGTTGTGAACGGCGCAAATGTGTTGTGCGTGGACCGACGAATGCCGATCGCGAGTTTGTTGGAGTGAGACAGGCGGTGTGAAATGGCGAAGCACGCGGCCAACTGTCTACGAATAATGGCTACTTCGATTAGACGCCGCATTCGCTTCGTCCAGCCAGACGAGTACGAAAATACGGCGTCGTCATGCAATGAAGTGGACGACTCACTATCCACGTCATGTCACCGGCTTCAATGCTGTCGCGCTCTTTAATTGCCGCCCTTGAACAGATCTTGCAAGCGCGCCGCTTCGCCGTTTTTCTGCGATTGAACGAGTTGCTGGTAGACAGCTGCGCGCGAGAGTCCTTGTGTGCTTGCAGGGCTGCCGGACATCGAAGTGGTGGCGGGTTGCCCGCCCACCGCGTCGGCTGCCGACGGTTGAGTTTGCGCCGTACTCTCCGTGCCGGCGTCCTGAGCGTGCGCTTGCCATGTGAACGCGCAAAGCAGTCCGCCTGCGATGATCAGAGCCTTCTTCATGTCCATCTCCTTCAAACCCTCGGCGTCGCTCTCGCGACACCTCATTGCGGAAGTTCCGCCGGACCTGCACGCAACACACGGCGGACAATCCGACGGAACACAGGGCGGAGACGATTACCGGCTTCCTTGTCGAATTCTGCGCAGCGCACCAGAGAGGTGCGTTATCGAAGTGCTTCGTGTAGCAAGGAAAGGTGCGCGCTGAGGCTTTATTGTTCGGGGACGGTTCAGAGAGCCGGTTTTGCCTCCGTCATGTGAAGCAGACGTATAGATCGCTTTCGGATTCAAGTATTAATCAGCCATCCTGAATGCGTATTTGGAAAAAATATCGGCGGGTGGAGTGGCGGCGAATACGATTGGCGTCCAAGTTTTTATTTGGCTTACAGCGCGAGTTTTTTCCGGCAATCATTGAGCGCGACCCATGTGTCGGCGGTGGCCAGCACACAAATAAAAATGCCGTTCAGTCCATGACTGAACGGCATTAGCCTTCGGTGCAAGTGTTGCTATTCAGCGTACAACGACTCCGCGATCAAACCGCAGCCGGGCGCCACTTCAACAGCCGCTGTTCGACCGCAGTCAACAGATAATCCGCTGCGAGTGCGACCACAGCCAACACAATCATCGCTGCGAACACGCCGCTTGCGTTGAATGCGCCTTGGGCAGTGGAGATCAGGAGACCGATACCCTGCTTCGAGCCGAGAAACTCGCCCACCACCGCACCGACCAGCGCAAAACCGAAGCTCACGTGCAAGCTGGCGAGAATCCAGCTCAACGCCGACGGAATCACCACCGAAGTCGTCACCTGGCGGCGCGACGCGCCGAGAATCTGCGCATTCGCGATCATATAGCGGTCGGCTTCACGCACGCCCTGGAAAGCGTTGGCGAACACGACGAAGAACACCATCACCACGGCCAGCGCCACCTTCGACGCCATGCCCAGACCTAGCGCAATCACGAACACCGAACCGAGCACCACGCGCGGAATCGAGTTGGCGATCTTGATGTAGAGGCTAAATACGTCGGAGAGCAGCTTGTTGCGGCCGAGCACGATGCCGCAGAACACCCCGGCGACCGAACCGATAATGAAGCCGAGGCCGGTTTCTTCGAGCGTGACCCACACCTGGGTGAGCAGCGGACCTTGCGAGGTGCCGTTGACGAACCAGTCGACGATCTGGTCGAAAATCGCGCTTGGCATCGAGAAGAAGAACGGGTCGATCCACTTCAGGCGCGCTGACAGTTCCCACCCGCCGAGTACGACCACCAGCACGACAATACGCAACGAGATCACGAGCGCGTGACGCTGCCGGATGCGTTTTTGGGCCACACGTTCGACTTGCGCGAGCGATGCGGCGTCGATGCCCGAAGGCATCATCTGTTGAGGGCTTGTAGACATGTTTGCCGTTCCTTGATTAACCAATCTGCACTTCTTCGCGCAGGTCGTGCCAGATGTCACGCGAGATTTCGATAAAGCGCGGGTCGTAGCGGACCTCGGACGTAACGCGCGGACGCGGCAGATCGATTTCGTACACTTTCTTCAGTGTGGCCGGGCGCGCGGTCAGTACGAACACGCGGTCGGCGAGCGCAATCGCTTCTTCCAGATCGTGCGTGACGAATACCACCGAGCCGACACCGCCCCACAATTGCAGAAGCTCGTCCTGCATCAACGTGCGCGTCTGCATGTCGAGAGCCGAGAATGGTTCATCCATCAACAGGATCTCCGGCTTGTTGATGAAAGTCTGCGCGAGTGCCACGCGCTTCCTCATACCGCCGGAGAGTTGATGCGGATAGTGCTTGCCGAACTTGTCGAGGCCCACGCGACGCAGCCATTCGTTGGCTTCGTCATACGCGGCCGATTTCGAGCGGCCACGATACAGCGGGCCCGCCGCCACGTTGTCGAGCACGGAGCGCCACGGGAACACGGCATCGGCCTGAAACACGAAGCCGATGCGCGGATCGATGCCGTCCACCGGCGCGCCCATCACCCGTACTTCGCCCGTGGTGGGTTTCAGCAAGCCGGTAATCATGCTGAGTGTGGTGGACTTGCCGCAACCCGTGGGACCGACCACCGCGACGAACTCGCCGCGAGCCACCGACATGCTGAAGTCGCGCAACGCGATGGTCGCCTTGCCATCGGGAGAAATGAAACGGCACGATACGTTGCGCATCTCGATCGCAGGCGTATCGCGTGACATGGGTTGATTCATCGGCTGCTGCCTCGCTGTTCTCGTGACGTTGATATAAGAGCGTTACTTCGCCGCGGTCTTGACCGCTGCCGACACGTAGTCGTTGGTGTAGGTCTTGGCGAGATCGATATGCTTGCCCTTCACTGAAGGATTGAACGCCGAGAGCACCTTCAATACCGTGTCCGGACCGTCGGCTGGCATCTTGCCGTCCTTCGTGAACATCGGCAGCGATGCTTTCAGTGCGCCGACGTACAGGTCTTTATTGTTGCCGTAGTAGTCCTTCGGCATCTTCGCGGCGATTTCTTCCGCGCTATGCGTCGCGATGAAGTTCAGCGTTTTCGCGAAAGCGTGCGACAGCTTGGCGGCCTCGTCTTTGTGCGATTCGGCCCACGCGCGCTGCACGTAGAAGCTCGAAGCCGGATAGGTGCCGCCGAGCGCGGCGCGCGTGCCTTCCAGGGTGCGCATGTCGACCAGCACCTTGGCGTCGCCGGTCTTCAGCAACTGCGAAACAGTCGGCTCGGTCGTCATGCCCGCGTCGATGCGGTTCTGCTTGATGGCCGCAATAAAGCTGTTGTCCGCGCCGACGGGCAGCAGCGTGTATTGTGTCGATGGCACGCCCGCACGTTGTGCGAGGTACTGCGTGAGAAAACTGGTCGACGAGCCGAGGCCCGTCACGCCGAGGGTCTTGCCCTTCGAGTCGGCCATGCTCTTGAAGGTCTCCGCCGCCTTGGTGGAAACCATCTCCACTTCACCCGGCACCTGACCGAAAATCACCAGCGCCTGGACTTCCTTGCCTTTGCTTTGCAGGTCGATGGTGTGGTCGTAAAAGCCCACCACGCCTTGTACCGCGCCCGCGAGCAATTCGTTTTCCGCGTCGACGCCGGCCGGTTGCGAGAGGATTTCGACGTCGAGCCCTTCGTCCTTGAAGTAGCCGAGTTGCTCCGTGAGCTTGGCGGGCAGATAGATGATTTTGGTGGCGCCGCCGACCATGATCGTGAGCTTTTCGGCGTGGGCCGCGGCCGAGGCGGCGGCGAGGGTGAATGCAACACCTGACACGGCGGCAATCTGGCGCAAGGTACGCATGAAGCAGTCTCCTTAGGTTTAGTCGCCGCTGGGTGATGCATGCGGCGCTTTCTGGGTGAATGACGGCGATTATAGAAATTTGAAACCTTCTGGTAGCTTTCGGGGTTGGGGGCAAATCATGGGTGTTAACCCGCAACTTAGCCGCAACCCCGCCGCAACTTCGCCGCGACCCCGCCCAAAACTCGACAGCGTATGGCGCAAACCACAGGGGAAGCGCGCAAAGACCTTGTTTTACGGCACAATCGACGGCCTGACTTTTGCCGTTCCCGCCATGAAGCTGCTGCTCATCGAAGACAACCCCACACTGGCGCACTGGCTCGCGAAGATGCTGGAGCAGGAGTCGTTCGCGCTCGACGCCGTGCAGGACGGCGACGCGGCCGACCAGTTGCTGCGCACCAACCACTACGACGTGATCCTGCTCGACCTGAATCTGCCCAAGCTGTCGGGCAAAAACGTGCTGCGCCGTCTGCGCCAGCGCGGCGACGCGACGCCGGTGCTGATTCTCACGGCGAGCGGCTCGATCGACGAAAAGGTCGAACTGCTCGGGGCCGGCGCGGACGATTATCTGGTCAAGCCGTTCGAAGTGCGTGAGCTGATTGCACGGATCAAGGTGGCGATCCGCCGGCAGTCGCCCTCGAAGGCGAGCGAAGTGGTGTGCGGCGATCTGGCGTTCGACATCGATACGCGGCAGTTCACGCTGAAGGGGACACCGCTGAACGTCACGCCGCGCGAACGCTCCGTGCTCGAAGCGCTGATCCTGCGACTGGGTAAAACCGTCACCAAGCCGGCGCTGGTCGACGCGATCTTCACGCTTGCGGACGAGCCTAGCGAAGACGCTGTCGAAATCTACATCTCGCGTCTGCGCAAGAAACTCGACGGCAGCTCGGCGGCGATCGTCACGCTGCGCGGCCTCGGCTATCTACTGCGCAAGAAAGAAGATGACCAATAGCCTGCGCATGCGCCTGTTGTGGTGGCTGCTGGTGCCGCTCGCGTTGTATGTATTCGTGACCGGCAAGGCCGAATACGATAACGCGCGGCGCACGGCGGATCTGGTGCAGGACAATCAACTGATCTCGTCGGCGCGGATGATCGCCGGCGAAGTGGAATGGGTGGACGGTTTCCTGCGCGTGGATGTGCCGCCCGCCGCGCTCGAAGTATTCGTGTCGCCTTACCGCGACCAGGTGTTCTATAGCGTGAGCGTCGACGACCGCCGGCTCCTCGCGGGCACGCCTGAGTTTCCCACGCGTCCGGCGCAGACCGCGGATACGCCCGATCACTACGACACGCATTTGCAGGGCCATGCCGTGCGCGCGGTCGGCCTTGTGCGTCTCATGTACGACAACGGCGCGACTCATCGCGTGCTCGTGACGGTCGGGAAAACCGTGCGCTCGCGCGACGCGATGGCCGAGCAGTTGTGGCAGCCGCAACTTGTGCGACAGATCGAGATGATCGTGCTGGCGGTCGCACTGGTGTGCATCGGGCTGACTTTCGAATTGCGGCCGCTGATGAAAGTGAAAGAGGACGTGGCCGACCGCGATCCAATGCAACTCGCGCCCATTCGTGTCGAGAGGCTGCATACCGAGTTGCGGCCAATCGTCGAAGCTATCAATCAGTGCATTGCGCGGCTGGGCGTTCAGGTGGCTGCGCAGCGCCGCTTTATCGCCGACGCTGCGCATCAGTTGCGCACGCCGCTTACTTTGCTCGGCACGCAGTTGCAGTTCGCGCGTCAACAGGAGGGCTTGAATCCCGCTCTCGATGAAGCACTGGCCGCCATGCATCGCAGTAATCGTTCGATGGTCGGGCTCACGAACAAGCTACTGTTGCTCGCGCAAGCCGAGGCGGCAGACAACACGCAACTGGCGGTGGAAACGGTGGACCTGGTCCCGCTAGCCATGGAAGTTGTGGAGGATCTCGCCCTGCTCGCGCAGGCGCGGGGCATCGATCTGGGCGCCGAACTGAACGGGACCGCGCCGGTAGCCGGGCACCGCGGGCTGCTTCAGGCGTTGATAGCGAATCTCGCTGAGAATGCGATTCGCTATACCGGCAGTGGCGGTCACGTGACCGTGGGCGTGGATGCCAAAGCCGATACCGTCACCGTACGCGTATTGGATGATGGCCCCGGCATTCCGGCCGAGTCGCGCAGCCGCGTTTTCGAGCCGTTTTTCCGTGCGTCCGCGGATACGGAGGGCACTGGACTCGGCCTTGCCATTGTGCGTGAAATCGCAGATGCCCATCACGGCGCAATTACGCTGAAGCCGGGCGAGGGCGGCAAAGGCGTGCATATCAGCGTTTCGTTTCCACGCGCGGCGGCAGAGCAGCCTCAGGCGGTTTAAAGCCTCGGTAAAGCGGCATCGCGTGTACGGTTGCAGAGGATCTAATGACTGACGGTGATGCGGATCAGTGCGTCCTGCAGACACGACCGTCAACGCAGTAGCTCGCCTCTGATTTGCTACGGCATGCGAAGCAAATCAAATAGCCGATCAGCAATTCGAAAGCTCTGTGCAACATACTGGAAGCAGCTCATTCACCTGGTCGAGCACGCCCGTCTTCTTCCAGGTCATATATCGAAGATAACAAGTCTGCTGCGGCGGAAAAGTGGCCGGAAGCCTGTGCCATTTCTCTTTTCTTTGCTGCAACCAGAGTATCGCGTTGAGAATTTCCCGATCGCTGCGGCGAGGCCGACCGCGGGTAGATCGAAGGTCGGGAAAGAGACTCTGGACGCGCGCCCAGTCGTCGTCGGAAAGAGGGATTTGTAGCATGGCTGCCCCGGAACACTGTGTGAGGAATGCGCAGTCGTTTTCCGCTGCATCTGTGGCGATACTAGTAAATCTTTTCTTATCGGTCAAATTGTCTTGTTGCGACGCGTCGCGGTAGATTGTTCCGGATTTTCTCGCTTGATGTGCTTGACTTCTTTGATGGGCTGGACTTGGCGAGCTTCGTCGGTATTCGTATTTGTTCCGCGCGCTCGCGACGATGTGCGGTGCAACGTAACGTAAAGCGGGACGCTACGTAACGTGTGGTATCGCGCAAACGTTTGGCGAAGCAAATCATGCTTCGCCAAGGTTGCTCCTTGTGCTGTGCAGTGCGATGCCCGGCGGGGGTTTCCGGCGATTCGGCGGGCTTTAAGCGGTAGTGATCGCGTCTGTTGGCACGACATGTGCGTATGTCGGCGAGACAAAAAACAAATTCGCCATGCACACGCTCGACTATGCCAAACCTGAATTGCTTGCGCTCCCGCTCACGAAGCGTGCTGCGCATGCCGCGCCGATCGCGCCAAATGACCCGGATGATGCCGGTGATGTTCCTGTGGGACTGAGCGAATTCGAAAGCCGTGTCTTGAAGGGGTTGAGCGCGGGTGAATTTCACCTTGTGTTTCAAGGTGCATATCGTGCGGCGAGCGGAACTCTGGCACGTCTGGAAGCGCAGGTTCGTTGGACGCATCCTGATTATGGCGTGCTGCTTCCGGGCAGTTTCATGCTGCCGATCGAGCATCCGCAGGTCGCGTTGGAAATGGCGTTGTTTATTGTGGACGGTGTATGCCGCGAACTGCGCGGTTGTCTTGAAGCGAAGCTGCCCTTGCAGCCGGTAGCGATCGCGATGCCGGTTCATGTGGCGCTGCATGAGTCGCTCGCGGGCGAAATTGCGCGTGTGGCCGGCTCGTATGGGGTGTCGCCTGCGCTGTTTGAAATTGAGGTTTCAGATAGCGCTGAAGCGGCGAAACTGCTGTCCTTGCGGACGTTGACCGCGGGTCTGCGGGATGTGGGCATCAGCATCACGCTCGGCAATTGGGGCAACGGCGGTTCCTCGATGGCGCTGCTTGGTGTGCTTGATGTGGATACCGTTACCGTCGCGCGTGAGTTGATGGCGACAGTGCCGAACGATCAGCGGGCGGGGACGGTGATGACTGCGCTGATGGACCTGCTGCATGCGCTCGATGTGCGGGTGGTGGTGAGTGGTGTCGATACGAAAGAACAGTTCCAGTGGGTGAGCCGATGGCCTGACGCGTTGGTGCAGGGGTCAATGTTTGCGCGTGCGCAGGCTGGGTTGGGGAGGGTGTTGGGGCTAGGGCGGGCGCTATGACGCCCGACCATACTCGATGACGGTTCGGCGCGAAATAAAGCTGCATGTCCCAGAAAAAAGAGCAACATGGCGAGGCGATCCAAACGCCGCCGGGTCGAGAAGATCGACCTGATAACCGGTCGATCTATTCCTCATTTGAGTAAGCCTTCACTGGGCATTGGAAGGCCGATATCCACGTCTATGTTCAGTGTTCCTCCGCCATCCGCTTGAACGTCGACGCAAGGCGTGCTCTCAATAGCATTACCGCAAACCTGTTGTTTGTAATGAAATAGCGCCTCCACATACGTCCCGGCTCCTGTGCAACGCGGTAAGCCCATTCGAGGCCGTTGCGTTGCATCCATTGCGGAGCCCGGCGCACTTTACCCGCGACCACGTCGAAAGTACCGCCGACGCCCATCACAAAGTCGACACCGAGGCGATCGTGCCAGCGGTGAATAAAACTCTCCTTCTTTGGCGATGTGATCGCCACAAAAAGAAGCTTGGCGCCGGAATGACGGATCTTTTCGACTACGCCTTCCTCGTCGTCCCAGAAGTATCCGTGATGGTAACCAGCGATCTGCAGACCTGGATGCCGCATTGCGACGGTCGCTGCGGTTCGACCTACGACTTCGTCCGTTGCGCCCAGCAGGAATACCGGCAACCCGCGCGTCGCCGCCATCTGCAAGAGGCGGTCAAAGAGATCGACTCCTGCTACTCGCTCGGGCACGGGATAACCCAAGAGACGTGCACCCCAAACGACGCCCATGCCGTCTATGTTGATAATGTCGCAGGCGCGAACCGATGAGTGAAGTACGCTGTCGGTCTGCATGTTGACAAGCTTGGCGACATTCACAACGACGTGCTGCGTGAACTGCCGCGCTTCAATGCGGTCACCGATGATTTGCACGGTTTCCTGCATGGTGGCGAGGTCCATCGGGCATCCGAATAGCTCAATTCGTTTCATTGTGTTTTCTCCCCGGCGATACTCAAGTTCTTTTCAGTGCGCTTGAACTGGACGCGATTCGCGTATGTACCGATCGCGTAGAAAGCCCATGCCTACGTCCAGCGTAGGTAGTTAATTCGATTAGTTGTCAGTCTGTTCTTCTGATACATGAAGCGCCGTTCATCCGGCATGTAGAGTGTTTCTAACGCTCTTTCAAATACGCGGGTCGCCAACCGATGATCTTCATCAGCCCCCCCCACCTTCAGCAATGTCAGAATAGCTTGAGCGACAGAATGAGTATCGAGCGGCCAAATGCTATTGTCGTAATATTTGACGGTGCCGTCCGGCAAGAAGAAGTTTTTCCGGTAGTAGTCCATCCCGCGGCTGATGGCGTCGCTAAACTCGCTGGTGTCTGCCGCCTGTTGTAGCGCCGCTAGCGCTTCCAGGTTATAGCCGGTATGAAAACCATCCACGAACGAATGATGATCGCGCGTGCCATAGCGCCATGCTCCGTCCCCGCGCTGCGCCGCGACTGAGCTTCGGGTGGCGCTTAGCGCACGCTGCATCAGAGCGCTATTGCCTATCCGTTTCGCCGTTTCTCCGACAACGGCGGCTGCCCAAAGGTTGGCGTTGTGCACGAACGCGGATTCGCCTGGAATGTATGCGTAATAACCGCCGTCATTCCGGTGAAGTGAATTCAGGAATAGACCGGCATCTGTCGCGGCGTCGACGAACCGTTGATTGCCAGTTTCGTCTCCAAGTGCCGCAAGTGCGCGTGCTATGTAACAAGTCGTGATTGCGTTAGGCGTGCCTTTGGGTACGAAGAAGGCTCGCGCGGCCCAGTCGAAGTGATACCCCCATGCACTATGCTTCCATCTGCTCCGATCGCAACGCTCCTCTAGCAGCCATTCCGCAAGCCGAATGGCTTCCTCGATTTGTGATCCGTTACCGACCAGTTTTTCGTACTCGAGAAGACCGAGGATGATCAATGCAATACCTTTGGGGTTGCGGCGACGCGCCACACCGACTAACGGCCGCAAGTTTGCAAGACTGCGTTTATGGAGTTGCAGCCACGCTATTTTGGCGAATGGCAGAGAGCCAAGGCCTAGTTTCTTGAACAGCTCGCTGTTGAGGCCATCGAATGGGTCGTATCCTGCATAGTCCGTGGCACGGCATTGCGTAATCAGTGCATCGGCGAGTTCGCTGGCGTTCAGATGGATAGTCATTCGCTTGACTCCACGCGCTCGGAGATCGAGACGGGCCCATAGAACAGACCTGTCTCGGTAGTTTTCGAACGAAAGTTTTGCCAACTCGGCTTATAGACTCCAAGCTTCAAGTATGCGTGGCGCTCCTGAGGGTACTCATTTGGGACGCCGCGAGAAGCGAAGACCTGAGTGCCGTTCTTCCATAATTCCGTTACCGCATGCTCGCCGGTCGAATCAGGTCGATAGTGGAGAGTCCAGCGAACCCATTTACCACGGTCCGAACTTGCGCCGGGCAAGCTGGCGTCGTGGCCGTGCCTGGTATCGGAACCGCCGCGCTCAGAAAACACGTAATCGCTCCCGTGTAGTTGCAGCATAATTGGCGGAGAGCCCACCCACATGTCTGTCTGATGGATTTGCATGATGATTTGCATCTGGTCGTCGTCGAATACAAAATCGGCCGGCAGCAACGTGGTCCACTCTATGCGGTACTCACGGCCAGAAACGATTTTTGCCGCTCGTGCGAACACCATTTCGCCGCGGGGCGTGCCGTTCGCGACGTGGGAAAAGTTCTCGCTGCGTCGAATGCTAACTTTCACCGCGCGTTGATCAGGTGATAGCGGATCATTGACTACAATGAGGTCTTGCGTATCCGGACTCTGAATGTCTACCGCCGGACCGAACCCGTGTGCCCAATTGGTGGCGAACAGATTGTGAAAACCCGGCATATCCAGAACCGAAGCATCACGTGTTTGTGCCGAGCAGGCTGTGACGAGGCACAGCGAGGCTGTCACAACGTGGCGTAGCCAGGAAAGGTGTTTCGGGTTCATCGCTTACTCCCGCATTGCGTATCAACGTATCGATAGCACTGAACATATCGTTCGACAATTGATTCCGCTCTAAAGCACGTTTGAGCGCGAGCAAGTCCTGCGGAGCCCATTCGAACTGCATGCTCCGGATCGTCGACTAGTTTGCAAAGCGCCTCTGCCAGCCCGCGTGAATCGTGGACATCAACGAGATACCCGCTCACGCCATCTTCAATGAGATCGAGAAATCCGCCCACGCGGGTTCCTACCACGGGCAAGCCGCAGAACATTGCTTCGAGTGTAGAAATGCCGAACGACTCGAAATGGCTGGGCATGCAGAACAAACGTGCACCGCTATAAAACGCGAGCTTCGCATCGCCTTCCAGCCAACCTTCGAATACCACGCGGTCGGCGATTCCGTGCGATTCGGCGATATGCCTCCAGCGGTGCGTGTCACCGATTCCGGCCACACGGAGTTCGATATCGCGCCCTTTCCGCGTCAGAGCGGCAACGGCTTGAAGGAGCTCATCGAGCCCCTTGGCTTCATTCAATCGGCCGGCAAATGCAATATATGGCCTCGCGTGCGCAAGGCGGTTAGGTACCGGCGCACCGTGCTCTGCGTCAAGCGCCATATTTCCGATAACCCGAACTGCATCCTTTCTCCGCCATTGCTGAAGCCAATTTGCTAGAGGCGTCGAAACCGCGATTACGCAGTCAACCTTGCGAAGAAACAGTTCGACCAGCCGACGGGGCAGCCAGTCCGATCTATCGAAAAATTGTTCGAAATTGCCTGAATGCAGCTGAAATACCGTGCGCTTCCCAAAGAGTCGCGCGACAAGGAACAGCACAAGTTTCCGGTAGAACGACCCCCGCTCGGAGACATGAAAATGCACAACATCAACAGAAATAGCCGATCGCGCAAACAACGGAACATCGACCATCCAGAACGCCAGCGGTCCGCCGATATTCCGGAATCCGCGCGTTTCGAAGAACGAGAGAGATACGCCGGCCTTCTCGAATTGATCTCGGCTTGTGGCCAACTGAGAAAGCACCGTTGCGATGCCACCTTTTTGCCCATGCCCCGGACCAACCTGAAGAATTCGCACGCTCATTTCACGGCTCCGACAACCTCTTGGCTGAGCGATGAGGACCGATTTTGTGACGGTGCATTGCTCGAGAACAGATACATGAGCATCAATGCCGAGAAGACATAGGATGCAGACACGAACGACAAGGAGAACAGGTTGTCGAAGCAGAAGGCGCCAACTAGGAATAGCCAAACATGCCTGCGTCGACTAACTTGCCCATACAGGATCATGAAACTGAGCCATAAGATCGCGCCCAGAACACCGAGTTCAACGAAGAGGTGTGGATAAAACGTGTCGGTGGTCGTGAGAGTGTTTCCAAGCCCATACCAGTTGAAGTGATAGATGCTGTACAGCGGCGAGTGATACTTGACTGAGGCCGATCCACCGAACGAGCCGAGGCCCTCGCCGAAGAAATTGCCTTTCATCAACGATTGAAACATAACGCGATACGATTCTGCTCGAGCCGAATTGCCTGCTACGACGTAGAAGGAGAGTTTGGCCATGGCAACCTTGATTAGTGAATCAAGCAGTCCCGCCAGCAATGCGAACAGTACGACGCCAATTCCGCCGATGGCTGCGATCACAGAACGCACGGTCAACTTTCTCGCGACGACAAAGTACATTCCAATCGTCGCAAAAATCTTGAAGGAGACGCCCAATAGCGAAAATGTCAAGAAGATCCACGCCACTCGCCTTGATCGCCTCGTTGGCTGGTGATGACGGCATAAGAGAAACGCACAAAAATTAATAAAACTGAACTCTGAGAAGAAACCTATCCATCCTTGCGCGCGAAGATACAGGCCGGAGTCGAATTTAACCGGCAGAAACAGGGGGAGTTTTAGCCCATATGCAAGGTAGAAGTAACACTGGAACAAGTCATTGCTTACTACGACAGCAAAGAACATGAAGATAACCGGTGAAAGCCTGCGTCTGTACGCGAACATTGCAACGGTGATCGCCATGGGTGCGAGAAACCGCATGAATTCTTCCCCACCGGCGTCGACATTGAAAGCTCGCCACATCGCTATATAGAGAGTTAGCAGGAAGGGCAGCATCAATGTAACGAGCTTGTGAAATCTTGGGCGTAGCAAAATCGCGATCGACAGCAGGACGAACGCGCCTAGCTTTACGAACTGAGAGCCATCCATTTCGAGCGATAAAAACGTATCGCTGACGCAAAAAAGAAGGTAGGCGAGTGATATCGCCCATGCGCCGACCGAATGCCATCCCGTGAATCGAGATTCACGCGATAGTGACATTGACATAGTGCTAGCGTTCATCGGGGCGCTCCACAGACTAGTGATTGCAACCGGACTTCCGTATTGGAAACATCCGCCAATCGGCAACGAGTCAGATACTGGTGGTATATCAAGTGCGCGTGACGCCGAATCAGCCAGTTGCGCCAGACTGTGATCACAATCGCAGAGCAAAGAATCATCGCGAACCCGGTCAGCGCGCCGGATGCATAGCAGGGGGCGACGAGCAATGCGAACGCCAAAGCCGTTAAGACGTTGATCTTCGCTGTTACAGCACCTTGCTCGAATATCATCATGACGCTACTGTTTGCTACGCCCGTCATGCCGACCGCGCATTGGATCGCGAGCAGCAATCCGGCTAATACGACGCCGGTCGGAAAGCTTGCGTCGCGTGCTTGTCTCGCGGTGAACAACAGGACCAGAATGACGTTACAGACCAGCATCGCTCCATTGCACCAGTTGATGCAGCGGCTCATTCGGCGAAGCGACTCGTCGAGGGACAGAAAGGCCGCCTTACGCTTCGCGAGGTCCGCCAATTGCATCATCGATATCGCCCGCGGCAGCAGCATCCCGATCGCAATCCCCGAAGACAGCAGCGAGAGCATCCCCGCGAAAGCGGCGCCACACATCACAGTCGCGGCCGGAACGAAAATCAGGGGAATGCCGCCGGACAGAAAGTTCGTAAGACCGAACTGAAGCCCTTCGATCTCCAGTTTCCTTGGCAGCATTTGCAGGTCGGGTCGACCGATCTTCACGAACATAGCAATTGCAATCAGACCGAGTCCCGTCGCCAGCGCAGCCGCTGCGGAGAGCCCGGCGTAACGAAATATGGCAAGCATGCCGGCCGACCCACCGATCAGTGCGACGTCGAACGCGATCGCGGCGCGATAGCGCTTCAAGGCAACAAAGTAGTGGCGAGCAATCTGATAAGCAGTCCAACCCCACAGCAAGGCAAGAAACGCACACAGATCGAACGGAATGACTTTGGACACGGCAATCCCAAGGCCAAGAACCGTGCACAAAACAGTCGTGACAAGGCTCATTGCGCCGACGTGATAGAAAGCCGCAACGGCACTTCGCTCGGTCGTAGCCGCCGGAACGCGCACCAGTATCAATGTCGCCCATCCGATCGCGGTGAAGAAAGCAACCATCTGCGCGATAGACATGCTTGATGCGGTCCGCCCGAGTTCCGCGAGCGAATAGACATGCTGTATCGCGAAGAAAACCACGACGCGATGCAGTCCCGGCGATCCGGTGCAGATCAGGGCTTCAATACGTTGAACGGATACAGCGCTGGCCAGCGTATCGATCCTGGAGCGGTGGCGCACCGTCGTCGCCTTTGCATGCTCAGTCACGCGAAGATTCCCCGCGTATCGACAAGCAGCTTCGACTGCAAGCGGCGCCGGTTGATGTCCTTGAACTCGCGATGATCGACCAGCAGCAGAACAATATCGGCGGCTTCAATCGCGCTTGCAAGGTTTGTTAGCTCGACCTTGCCACGAAGCGCGTCCGGAAGAACCGTCACGTTGGGCTCGACAACAACGATGTCCGCCACGTGTTCGTCGGCTAGTTGATTGACGATGTCTATCGCCGGACTTTCGCGCAGGTCGTCAATATTGGCCTTGAATGCCAGGCCAAGGCAGGCGATCACGGGTGCCTTGAAGCGCGCGGCGAGGCGCTTCGTTTGATCGATCACGTAATGCGGTTTGCCGTCGTTGACGCCGCGCGCGGCCCGAATCAGTTTGGCCTCTTCGGGGGCGGAGTCGACGATGAACCACGGGTCGACAGCGATGCAATGTCCACCGACACCAGGCCCTGGCTGGAGAATGCTCACGCGAGGGTGACGATTGGCGAGTCGAATGAGTTCCCAAACGTTGATGTCGAGCCGATCGCAGATCATCGACAGTTCGTTCGCGTACGCGATGTTGACGTCCCGAAACGCGTTTTCGGAAAGCTTGCACATTTCGGCGGTACGTGCGTCGGTCAGAATACAGTCGCCCTGAACGAAGATCTGATAGAGATCGCGAGCCAACTCGCCGCATCGGCGAGTCATGCCGCCAATTACGCGGTCGTTCTGGACCAACTCGCGAATGACATGTCCCGGCAGCACGCGTTCCGGACAGTGCGCAATGCGAATGTCGGACTGTTCGCCCGAATGTTGTGGGAAGGTTAGGTCAGGACGGCATTCAGCGAGCCATGCCGACATCTTCTCGGTCGCTCCCACAGGCGAAGTCGACTCGAGCACGACAAGATCGCCTTTTTTAAGCGCAGGAGCGATCGAACGACTTGCCGCCTCAATGTAGCTCAGATCGGGTTTGTTGCCATCGCAAAACGGCGTTGGAACAGCGATCAGGAATGCATCGGCTGGCTCCGGCGTCTGGGTCGCGCGCAGATATCCCTGTGTGACGGCGGCGTGAACCAGCATGTCCAGCTCTGGTTCGACGATATGAATCTCGCCTTTGTTAATTGTATCGACTGTGCGCTGCGATACATCGACGCCGATAACTTTCTTTCGGCGTGCGGCAAACGCCGCAGCGGTGGGCAATCCAATATAACCAAGTCCAATGATGGAAACGACATCGAATGACATAGCGTTGGTCTCGTCGCTTGATAAATTTTCAATGGAGAAAAGCTTCCGGTTGCCTCATGGTCTGCAGTCGCCCGATTACGTGTCAGACGCATTACTCAGGTACGCATAGCCGCCGTAGTCCCCGTACTGCGCGGAGCGCAGACTTGGTTTGAAGCCGTTAAACACAATCCCGGTGATTTTTGCCCCAACGCGCTCGATTCGTTTGGCGGACTCGAGAAGCTCGCCACTGCTGGTCATGCCCGAACGCGCTGCCAGAAGAACAATTCCGGCGAAGGGCGCGAAGATGGTGGCGTCGGTGACTGGAAGGACGGGCGGTGAATCCAGTAGAACAATGTCGTATCGCTTGGACACGTCCGCGAGGAGATTAGCTATGCCACCCGACGACAGTAGTTCGACCGGCTGCGCCAGTAGCGGACCCGTCGCAAGGAAGTCCACGTTCGGCGAAACATCTTTGATGACGGCCGCATCCAGTGACATGTCGCCGCGAAGCACATTGGAGAGACCGACTTTTCCGGACACGTCGAACTCGGCAGCCAGATGGCCGCGGCGAAGATCCACGTCCATCAGAAGCACGCGCTTCTTGGACATCCCCAGCAGAGTGGCCAGATTTGCGGATGTGAACGACTTGCCGATCCCGACCGAGGGCCCGGTCATCAGGATGACGTTGTTCTTCGGGTTCTCCAGCAGGGCGAATTGCAACGCGGTGCAGAGACTTCGAATGGCTTCGACGGCCGGTTCCTGCGGCCGCGCCAGTGCGAGAATCGACGGACCGCGACGGCCACCGCGTTCCCGGACTCGCGTCAATTGACGTTGGGTATCGCTCAGCGGAATAGTCGCAATGACGTCAAGAGACAGATCACGTTCGATATCCATAGGATCAGTCAGACCGCCGAACAGCGTTGAACGGACCAAAGCGAATCCGATTCCACCGAACAACCCGATGACGGCTGCCAGAACGATGACCAGGGCTCTCTTCGGTTTCGTCGGTTTGTCGGCGACTAGTGCATGGTCGATCACACGCACATTGCCGATCTTGCTTGCTGTGGCGAGTTGCAGTTGTTGAACGCTGTTGAGCAAGCCGACGTAGAGACTCGTTTGCACGGTCACATCTCGATTCAGTCGGACAATATTCTGCTGATCGTCGGGAAGTCGCTGGATCGACTCGTTGAAGTTGTCGATATGCGCGCGCGCGGCGGCAATCTGTTGATCCAAGGCAAGCACAGCGGGATATTGCGCGCTGTACATCGTTGCGAGCTCTTTCCGTTTCTGCTCGAGCTGGAACAGACTGGACTGCGCCTCGACAGCCTGTCCCAACACGGCCTTTGCCTGCTCGCTGAGGTCCACGACCTTGTGGCGGTTCTGATAAGCATTGAGCCGATCCTCAGCGAGTCTCAGGCTATGCTCTACCTCCGGAAGTTGACTCTTCAGGAAGACAAGCGACTTCTCGGCTGCTGCCGCCTTTCGGTCGGCGTTTTGGGTGACGTAGTTTTCGGCGATCTTGTTCAGAACTGCAGCCGCGCGCGCGGGATTCTGATCGTCATAGGTCACGCCAATCACGCCGGATTGATCCTTGCCCATCTCCGTAATCACCAGATCTTTTCGCAGTTGCTCCAGGACCTGAATTCGGGAATAGCGTTTCAGCTCGAACTTTGCGTTCTCTCTGCTGCTCAATTGCGACACCAGCAGCTTGACCGCCCCGGAAGGCGTGTTCGCTACCAATGGGACGCCGACCTCACCGGTGACATCGGCGTCGAGGTCGCTGCCCGAGAGTCGATAGCGGTTGTTACCCAGTGCGGTGACGGAAAACTTGTCTTCTTCAAACTCACCAGGTACGTCGAATTGATCGACGATGATATTTTCCGAGCCCCATGCGTATCCGCCTACGCCGAAAATTCCCGGTTGCGACAGCGAGCTTCTGTGCTTCGCAACGAATGCCCCAAATAGCGGAAAGTATTTGGGCTTAGCGTCGATGTAAAGGCGCAACTCGTCGACCATTTTCGCCGTGACAAGTCGCGAGTCGAGGATCTGCATTTCCCCATCATCGGTCGATTTTATGTCGAAAAGAGACGTCAAACCGCTCATCAGATTACCGGCTGCCGCGCCCGCGATATCGGAGTTGTCTTCAACCTGAACCGTGATATCGCCGCGATAGATCGGCGTCGCGAGGAACGCGTACGTCACGCCGAAGACAAGGCATACGATAGTGACCGCAGCTATCAACTTCTTATTCTTGAAAATGACATCAATAAGTGCACGAATGTCAATTTCGTCCTCGTCGCGGGAAAATTGATTTTTCATTTTTTTGTGAACTCGTATTTCAGCGGTTTATTGGCATGACTCACCAACTCATCATGTTATGTACGCGAACCCCGGGACAGATCCGCAATGCGTTTTGTCCAGTCCCGAACACCTCGTTCGATTAGGGCCATTGCCTGATCGTAGATGCGCGCCGAGCGGCCAAAAGGATCCGGTACATCGGCGTGCTCCGCCTCTGCCAGTCGGTAGACGCGTCCGCGAGTGGTCGGGTAGAACGTTTCGATTGCCTGCTTCTGAGTCAACTCCATGACCAGGATCAGGTCAGCCGCGCCACACACTCGCTCGTTGAGACGCCGGGCCGCGTGAGATGACATGTCGATCCCTCGAACCGACAGCATGTCGCGCGCAAAGCTGTCGATCGGTGCGCCTTTGGCAGCGGAAAGACCGGCTGAAGTCACTTCGACGTCGGACAATTCCCGCTGCAAAAGCCCTTGCGCCATGGGACTGCGGCAGAGATTGCCTTCACAGACTATGAGTACCGTATCGATCATTTCGTCACAATCGCCGTAGTTAGACCAGCATTGATGGCGGGAAGAAGCAGACTCAATACGCGGCTGAAACGCACGAGGCCGTTGCCGTCGACGTACACCACGTCTTTCGGTTGCAATTCGAATTGATTGGCCAGGATCATTGATACCGGCGAGTGGGCGTCGAGATGGAATACCTCGGCCTGTGATTCTGTCGACCCGCGTATCACATAGAGTTGGGCCGCGTCCGCGCTGGCGGTATTCAGGCTTCCGGCTTGCGAAAGCGCATCGCTCAATGTGAGCTTGCCGCTCTTCATTGGTAGCGCGGTGATCGGCTTATTGACTTCGCCCATGACGAACACACCGTTGTCGTCGCGCGATACGACTCTCAGCAGATCGCCGTTCTTGAGCAGGATATTGGATGGGTTCTGATCGCTCTCGAGCATCTTTGAAAGGTTCAGACGATGTGAAACGCCATTGCGAACCAGAACCATCCGGCTTTGGTCGGCGGTCGTGCTAAAGCCACCGGCACGATTGATCGCCTCGTAGAGCGTCAACGGAATGTCGTTGACCGGCACAGCGCCGGGCGTCCTGACTTCGCCGTCCACATAAATCTGCTTGGCGCGAAACGATGTGACTCGAACGGTGAGTTGCGGCTTGATGAAAACCTTCGACAACTCTGCATACACTGCTTGCTGAGCCTGTTCGACACGGAGACCCGATACATGAATCGAGCCTGCATACGGAAATTGTATGTTGCCGCTGTTGTCGACCACAAAGCCTTGGGCAGGATCGAACGGTCGGGCATTGTTCTGGTTTTGCGTGCCCAATGCGGCTGCGAGTTCGGGATGGTCCCAGACGGTAATCTGCAGTACATCGCCTGGGCCGAGCGTATAAGGTCCGGACAGTCCAGACAATTCGCGCGTTTGATCCGTGCTCGTCTGATCGGCGGTCTCGCGCAGCTTCTTGATTAGTGCGGTGTTAATGTCGACGATCGGAATTTGCAGATCCGCTTGAGCGCCTTGCGCGTCGCTGTTTCCCGTCGGCAAGGTTGCGGATGTCGGCATCCGCATACCAGGCGCGGCTGCACATGCCACGAGTCCGTAGCAGAGTGCAACACATAAAAGTCCGCGTGCGTGCCGTCGATATTGACGCGCGGCACCGTGTTCAGGAGTTGTTTTCGAATGTCCCATAAGATAGACCCTCGTATCGTTCATTTCTTTTTTAGGTAAGCTGGTCGGAGTCGTCGATGTGTCAACCGATTGAGTCATCAAGACGCGCTAGCCGTTGTTATAGTTTTTTGCTCCGCGGAAACCTGTTCAAATTCCCTCAATACGCGTTGCGGTGCATAAATCCGCGTACCACGGTTGCCAGTACGATTTTCATGTCCAGTCCGAAGGACCAGTTCCTCAGGTAGTACAAGTCATGCTCGACTCGCTTCTGCATCTTCTCGACGCGGTCGGTTTCTCCTCGAAAGCCGTTCACTTGCGCCCATCCGGTGATTCCAGGTTTGATCCGGTACCGGTGGATGTATCCGTCGACGATGGTCCGGTAGAGTTCGTCGTGTTCAATGGCATGCGGGCGCGGCCCGACCACCGACATGTCGCCTCTCAGCACGTTCAGGAATTGCGGTAATTCATCCAGACTTGTGCGACGCAGGAAAGCGCCTACTCGGGTAATCCGTGGGTCGTTGCGTGACGCCTGTTTGATGACGCCGGGCTCGGCGGCGTGGGCTCGCATCGTCCGAAACTTGTAGATCGTGAATACGCGTCCATCGGCTCCCTTTCTCTTTTGCCCGAAGAAGATCGGACCGGGTGAGGACAGCTTGACTGCGACTGCAACGGAAACCATCAGAGGGGCCACGCAGACCAGCGCCGCGATCGCAAATACCCGATCGAAAATATCTTTCTTCAGTAAGGCGTGCGACGACAAAGGCGACGCGACGAGATTGATGGCCGGCACGCCGATGAGGTCGATGACGCTGCTGTCGAACAAGGCCAGGCTGCTCACATCCGGGAGGAAACGAATGTTGACCAGGTCGTCACGGAATTCGTGCAGACAGCGCGAGATCATGCTTTCCTCTGACAGAGGCAGTGCAAGCCAGATCTCCTGGAGATTCTCGGCCCGAACGAATTCGGAGAAATCGCGGAAATCATCGAACAGTGGTGTGTTCGATGCGGAACGTTCTTCACCCGGATGCACGTCGAATGCGGCGGTTACCCGAAAACCACTGGTACGGGCTGCCTGGATGCTACGCACCACTTGTTGGCAATGTGATCCGCGGCCAACAACCGCAACGCTGCGCAAATTCAGACCTGCATTGCGGACGCGCCGCAGCAGTGCATACGTCAACGATCGCGAGACGATCAGCGCTGCACCCGTCGTGCCCGTCCAGTAGGCGAACCAAAGTCGCGAGATGAAATCGGTCCGATGCAGCGAGAACATGAGAACCAGCCCGCAACCTTGCACGACTAGCCACGCGAGACTGATCTGACCGATCAGGCGAAGCATGGAGCGGCCTCGCCACGATTGATATACGCCGAACACTGGAAAGAGCGCCAGCGCGAAGGCCGCGGCAAATGCGATGAAACCAGTGTCTATGTGAGCCGCTGTCAGATCGTCGAAGCGAATCCGCGAAGCTGAAACAGCACCACCGACGATCAACGAGATGTCGAGGACTCGCGCGAGCAATCCATGGACGCCCGCCGACTTCTTGCTCTCATGTGCAATTGATGTAGCGTTCATGCTATGGGCCGTGTCCTATACATTTTCCTGGCGCACGTCGCGCACCCGGAATAATCCATCTCATGACAAGATGGATTTTGTTTTTTAGCATTCCTCTTTTACGAGAGCTCAGCCTGTCGACGAAGCCGAGGTCTTACTGATTCCGGAGGGGATGGTTGAGCTGCTGGCTGATCGGCCACACAACGACTTTCAGCAGCGCCGATGCTTTGCGCGGTCGCGCAAAATGCCGTCGCTCATTGGCCGAAAGTGTGCTGCCGCGCCCGGTGCGTTCCCGTGGCGTGAGTTGCCACGAGACTGGCCCACCCCGAGCCAGACTGAGCTATTGAAAGAGATACTCATTTGCTTTCCCCGTTTTCTGTTGCCTGCGTCTTTTGCGCAGCGATAGGGTTAAAGCAGTAAATATGCCAGGATGAAAATTGAGGACGTAAAGTTTGCCATCTCGTTGCAGAATCAAGCCTGACAAGGGCTTCACGCTTGCGCGCGATCGTCCGCAGCGGTCAATCACACAGGTTTCGGGGCGCCGTAACGTAACGGCGTGCCGTAACGTCCTGCTTCTGGATTTCCTGTGAAGTGGCTGTACGAAGCCGGCAGGGCTGCCGGCAATCAGTGGTGTGATTGAAAGTCGAGAGACGCCACCGTGTGGCGTCTGACGCATTACTTGGTGGTCGTACCAGTCCCGCCCGTGCCACCCGTGGCGCCGTTGCTGCCACTGCCAGCAATCGGTGAAGCCGCGCCCGCCGAGACAGCTGCTGCAGCGAGAGACGCTGCCGGCTGGCCGTCGCTGGTGATCGCGCCGGCCGCCCGCAACGTCTCGAGGTCGGCGTCGGCGCCCGGTTGTCCTGGTATAAATGAAACGGTGAGGAACGACGAAGATGAGAGCGTGATGCCGTACATCGTCTTCAGTAGTTGAGCGACACCGGCCTGAGCGTTCGCAATGATAGTTGGATTAGTCAGTGCGGACTGGTACGAGGCATTTGAGGTGATGCCGGCAAGCAACCCGTCGACGGTCGTTCCGAGCTGACCCGCGAGATAGCTCAAGAGCAATTGGGTGAGCGGTGTCACATTGTAGGTGCCGGTACCGGCAGCAAAGGAGTGGATGGTGACCGCGCCGCTCGACGCAGTGATGGCACAGGGACCGTCGAAATTGAACGCTGCCGAATACGCACCGTTTGCATTAGCAGCGGCGCTGCCTGAGCCATTCTTGCAAGCCAACTGGATACTCGCGTTCGCCAACGGTGCGCCGATAGCAGCGGTGCCGCTAACCGAGCCTAGTGCAGGGTTGCCTCCGCCGCCGCAAGCGGTCAGTGCCACGGCTGCCAGAAAAATAGATCCGAACTGAAGGATACGCGACGTTGCAGTGTCTAGAACTTTCATTTTTCTCTCCAAGGTGGAAATCACTTACGATTAACTGGCAATGGCACCTGCATTTCACCTGCGCCTGCGCACTACTCTTATCTGTCATGCAAAAGCGCAGCTTTAGAATCCCACGCGCGCCCTGTCGCTCTGGGAGTCGGGTCGATTCGCTTTGTCATCCGGGTTCGCGTAGCGGAGATAGGCATCGCGCATTCTGTAGAGCTGGGTGGAGAAATACTCACCACTAAACCGCCCTTGATTCAACAGATATTGCTGGGTGCTGTACGGGAAGCTCATGTTCTGCGCCGCGTCCGGCGTCAGGTAATTTGTCGAGCCCACGCGTGAGCGGAAATCGAGCGCAAACTGCTCCGAGCCGTACACTTGGGTGATACCTGGCTTCATGCCTTGACGCAGGGTCAACGGGAAACTGACTGACGCGCCAACGAAGCTGCCCTGACCGCTATGTTCTCCATGCACGCTGACTGATACGTCGTCGAACCATCGAGTGACGGCAATCAAAGGGCCTTTATCGCCGCCGACGTAGCGTGCTACACCCGCTTCAACCCATAGGTTCCAAGCTGGTTGGACCCATCGATACGTGAGCATCGCGTTCTTTTCGCTTGGCAGCGTGTCATGCCCGGGTTCGTGATGCAGATAGGCGAGCCGAAGGCGAACCAGATCAGGGCGGCCAGGGACGAACAGCGTCGTCTCGTTCTGAACGCCGATGTAATCGAAATCGAATTTCCCAATGGCCGCAACGTTAAGGACCCGCGGCGCAATCCAGAAGCTCTGGCCAAACGCCACCGTCGATAGGCCGCCGCGTAAGCGGTAGTCGCTGAAGACGCGGCCGCTGTCCATGTTTTTCGTGTTGTACAGCGGCGCGATATAACTCGCATAGAACTCCGCGCCACGCCATAGCGGCACGAAGCCTTCTATATTGGCACCTAGAGAGAGATCGAAATTGCCGTACTCCGTGCCGTACAGGTAGCTCGCAATGGGCTCGATCTGGATGCGCGTCAGTCCATGTTTGCGTTCGTCGCCGTGCCAGGCGATGGAGTCGGCGTCGTAGGTTGGACGCGTGCGCATCGTCATCGATCCGCTTGCAGCAGTGGGTGCTGCGCCCTTGATGAAGTGTGCGAACGCTTCCCGGTCCACGGCCAATTCACCCAGCGGTTCATTTGCTTTCTTGATGACCACACGAATTTTATCGGTTCCACGTGGCGCATTGATACTGGCGACGCCGAGGACAATGCCGAGCGCGTCCGCCTCGTTCTGGTTATAACGATGGTTTTCGTATTCGATTGCCAGATCACGCCCCGCCATACCCACGCGCACCCGTTCGAGGCCCGCGGCAAAAAGCTGGGTTGCGATTGCGTCGAGCGCCGAGGTGTCCAGTGAGTCGGAGAACGTATCGATCTGCTTCTGCGGCGGGGCGGTCGATGCGTCGCTTAACAGCGCGGACGCATAAGTCTGCAACGGCGGCACATAGGCGATCGGCGCTGCAGCAAGGGAGGGTGCTGTGTCGGCAATGTGCAGACTGACAGGCCTGAGCGTGTCGCGTCGAATGATCTCTTCGTCAGTAATGTCCGACACAGTATCGCTAGCGGACGTCGGCTGTTTTTCGCAAAGACCGTCGCCGCAACGCGCTGCGTCGAAGCGCCTGCCGAGAGGTATCTGCACAGCAATCGCAATCGACGTGCGTGGCGACGCGCCGTCCGTGGAGCGCAGTGATCGTGTCACCGTTCCGATCAGGCTTGCGTCCGCTAGCCAGCTAATGCGCGGCGATTGATAGCGCAAACCTGCATACGGTGTCTTTGCGTCATCTTCAGCAAGGAGCGAGAAGCCGGTCTTCCAGATCGACAGCTGGATGCCGCCGAACAACCCGTCGAGCCTGTCACCCTGGCCGTAGCCTAAGGTTAATGTCGCCGGCCCGAATGCTTGCGACGCGACACCATACTTTGAGCGGAAATAATGCGTCCGGCCGCCGACGTCGGTCGCGCCGAAAGCGATGGACGGCTGATATTTAAAGAAGCGAGGTACTTCTACTTTTATTTCGGCTGTCAAATGCCGGAGAATCGTGTGCTCTCCGTTGGTAAATACCGCGCCCCCGTTTGTCGGATAGTTCGCCAATCCCCCCGACATTTCCACGTACGGGAAGATGCCAAAGGCCGCCCAATAGATCTGCGAACCAGTTGCCCGCTTGCCATACCGCGGATCGACGTAATCGTTATATTGTGCCTCCGCCATGCCGTTGGGCAGCGCGAAAGCGTAGGGAATAACCAATCCTCCGGCCTGTCCCAGCGAGTTCAGCGCAGGCTCACTCGCCTGCGCCGACGCCGCAAATGACAATGCTGCTGCGAACGCAAAAGCATGCGGAGAAGAACGGAGGCCCTGCGAGCGCTGCGCGCGGGTCATTCGGCGCATTGCGCACGTTGCCCCTGGTTAGTACCATTCAGACCTCCTGCTTTTATATGCCACGCAAAATTCGCCCTGTTCATTCTATTCCCCGTGTTGGTCTCTCGCGCCAAACGTTCTTATTGGTCCGCTCAACTTGTGTTTGCCTGAGCAGTTCTCGTCTCTCTTGCTACAGCAATCGCACTTTTCGCAAATACAAAACCACACGCGTGCGCGAAGAAGCGCGGAATTGCACGCAATCTGGGATTCGCCCGATAGGACAAAAAGGTCTGTGGCCAACCAGCCTGGAGAGGCGATTGGGGAAATGTACTGTCCACCGTGTGTGCCCGCTGCGTTGCGCCGTTGCGCGCCAGATAATCTAAAGCAGCAAGCGTGCCAATTGATGCGTTGAGGTGGAGCGGATTTGATGTGATCGGAGAGAGTCCTTGTCGGACAAGGCCTTGACGGTATTCGAGGAGCTTCCGCAAGCGATGCGAGCAGATCGCAAACTTACTGGTTTGCGGACTCGTAACGTTACGTAGGCCGTAACGGTTTGCTGCGGCCGGGAACAGCGAAAGGGAGTTGGCGAGCGTTATCTCTAGTGCGCCGATCCGAGCGCTTCAATTGCACACTATCGCGGTATCCAGGGCGTACGAATTTGGGTATCCTTGGGCTGTTTTTTGGTGGCGTTTTCTGCCTCGAACCTATCGGGTTCTCTACGCAATCGATGGATCCGCAACGGCTAACTCAACAAATCAGAACGTCGATTTTTTTCAATTGAAAGTGCAATGGACGCAGGGTCCTCACGCAGCCCGCCTCGCTCATCCCGACACCCGCGCAAGTTTCGCAAACACCCCATTCCTCCCGATCCACTCCGCGTACTCCCGGTACGCCGGATCATTCATCAAGTGTTTTTCTTCTGTTTTGGCGCGCAGGAAGTAAAGCAGATTCACCGCAAGCAACGCCGCACAATGCGTCACCGCAACCTTCCACCCCATCGGTTCGACAAACGGCACCGTCACCATCCAGTAAGACAGATTCTTAGCGATATAAGCCGGATGCTTGGTGAACCGATAAGGCCCTGAAGTGATGATCCCGCGATTAGTCAGATTCGAAAACCGCAAGCCAAAAGAAATAGTCGCCAGCGCATAACACAGCAGCAAAGCAATGATGACAGCACCCCAGACTACCCGCACAACAGGCATCGAATTAAGCCAACTATCCCAGAAGACCGAGCCTTCGTAGCGGATGTAATGGTTGGAAATCAGCGACCAGAACGGCTGATAACAGATCAGTGCAACGAGCCAACCCAACGTGGTCGGCTCAGCGCTGCGCACGTGACTATCAAGAATGCGCAATGTACACAGGTAACCCACCGTGCCGAACATCAGATCCATCGCAAACGACAGGTCGTACATAAACCGGAAAGTCGCAAGCGAAAACGGCGCATTCAGCGCGGTCGTCAACGACGCATTCAGATGGTCCGCATTAGTCGACAGGTAGACGATCATCAGCGGAAGGAAGAACGCCTTCACCATCCACCCGGCCAGCATCTCTCTGACAGGGCGCCAGTTCGCCGGCCGCACGCCGCGAAATAAGAAGCGCGCCCATAGCAGGTACGCGTCGTCGGTTTCGCGCTGATGCCGGTCCATCCACGCAAAGTAGAAGGGCGCCGCGATGAGTACATACGGTGCTAGCGTACCGAGCAGCGACCAGAACGGGTTATAGAAGGCGCCGTGATATTCGGGCAGCAGCCAGTAAAGCGCGCCGATGCCCGCGTACACCGAGGCCAGCGCCGCGAGGCGCAATTCCACGCGCACGATGCTCAGCGGCCGCACCGCGCGACTCGCGAGACCGGAGCTCGGGCGCAAATAGACTCGCGCGACGAATAGCTCGTAGATTGCGATGGTCGCGATGATTGCGAGGCAGGCAACGGTGCTACGCGTCGCGCCATCGATCGAACTGCTGTCGCGCAGCAACCAGAGCGTGAGCAATCCGACGCCGATCCCGAGCAAGCCGATCGAAAACGGCGTCGCCGAGCGCGGCCGCGGGTCGTGCGTGCGCGCGACCGTATTGAAGGTGGAGTTCATGTCATCCCTCGTAGTCATGACATTGATGGCGGCCGGGCTGTTGGTTTTTTTGCGCCCGGCCGCTGAGCTTGCGTAATGCTTATTTGCCGGCTGTCGCCACACCGCCGAGCAATCCGCCGACGAGGTTCGTCACCGGCGCAAGCGGGTTCTTGCTGGTCGAGCCGCTGCTGCCTGTGCCGCTCGCTGAGCCGCCGGTCAATCCGCTGACAAGACCCGTGAGCGGATTGGCGGGCGTGCTTCCTTGCGAGGCGCCATTGAGTGCGCCCGTCACGCCGCTCGTCAACGAGCCGACCAGAGTGACGACGGGCGCGAGCGGACTGCTCGTGCCGGTCGTCCCACCCAATGAGCCGACCTTGCCGAGGAGCCCTGTGACGGGTGCCAGCAGACCGGCAGCGCCGCCTGTGCCGCTGGAACCTCCCGTAGCGCCGCCCAACGATCCGAGGTTGCCGATCAGGCCAGTCAACGGCGGAATGGAGACGCCGCCCGAACTGCCAGTGCCGCCGAGTCCGCCGAGCGGCCCGAGTAAACCCGTGATCGGCGCGAGCGGATTGGTGGTCGCGCCAGTGAGCAATCCGGCCGCACTCGTGACGGTGTTACCCAATTGGCTCACGATTCCGCCGACATCTTTGCCGACCTGATCACCCGTGGCTCCCGACACTTTTACCCCGGCCGCATTGAGTCCGTTGCCGAGCGTGCCAAGCAGCTTGTCCAGCGGCGTGCCGAGGCCCGTCGCGTTGCCGATGGTCTGCGTCGTGTTGGAGACGGCTAGGGTGATCGGGTTAATCGCGGAACTGAGTCCCGTCTCGAGTTGCTGGACCGGCGCGCTTGAGAGCGTGGTGTTCAATCCCGCTCCGACAGAGCCGACACCGCTGCCCACGCCATCGACGATGCTGCCGAGCGTCGAAGTCACCGGAGAAAGCGGTTTGAGCGGGCCGCTCGAGAGACTCGACACCGCACCGCCAAGTGCGGTGACGGCAGCACCGGCATTCGAGATGACGCCCGTGGTGGAGTTCAGCGTTGGGCCGAGCGGATTGGCCGCGCTGCCCAGGGTGCCGAGGCCGGCGGCGGTGCCGTTACCCAGCACCTTCACGCCGTTGCCGAGGTCGGTGAGAGCGGTGCCAACGCCGGCGGTCGTTGCCCCGTTCACGCCAGGAATCGACGTGCCCGTGACCTTGGTGCCGGTATCGGCGACTGTGGTGCCGACTGCCGTGATGAGATTGCTAGCTTGGGTGACGACAGTGCCGATGGGGGTGGAAGAGGTACCGGAGGTGCCGGAGGTACCCGAGGTGCCGGAAGTGCCCGAGGTGCCGGAAGTGCCCGAGGTGCCGGACGTACCCGAGGTGCCGGACGTACCCGAGGTGCCGGACGTACCCGAGGTGCCGGACGTACCCGAGGTGCCGGACGTACCCGAGGTGCCCGAAGTACCCGAAGTACCCGAGGTGCCCGAAGTGCCCGAAGTGCCCGAAGTGCCCGAAGTGCCCGAAGTACCCGAAGTACCCGAGGTCCCCGAAGTACCCGAAGTACCCGAGGTACCGGAAGTACCCGAGGTACCGGAAGTACCCGAGGTACCCGAGGTACCCGAAGTGCCCGAAGTGCCCGAAGTGCCCGAAGTGCCCGAAGTGCCCGAAGTGCCCGAAGTGCCCGAAGTGCCCGAAGTGCCCGAAGTACCCGAAGTACCCGAAGTGCCCGAAGTACCGGAAGTACCGGAAGTACCGGAAGTACCGGAAGTACCGGAAGTACCGGAAGTACCGGAAGTACCGGAAGTACCCGAAGTACCCGACGTACCCGAAGTGCCAGACGTACCCGAAGTACCCGAGGAAGTGCCCGACGTGCCCCCCAGTCCGCCCCCACCGATACTTGGGGTATGAAGCGTCGATCCGCAACCGTAGAGCGCGAGTAATGTGGATGTCGCAACAGCGATGGCTGTCCGACCGGCAAGTTTCTTCATGATGTCCCCGTAGAACGACTGTTGATAGGGACATTCAAGCAAGATGTACGCCAAAGTCTGTTATGCTGCAATATTGTTATTTGAAAGAATATATATCGAACTATCGTGTAATTAATAAAATATAAACTGAAAAAATGGCCATTAATTCAACTCGGCAAAACCATGTTCCGCTTGCGTGCTACGTAACGCCGTAGCCCAACGTGACAGTGCAAACCTGCCGTCAATCGATCACGCAGCCAACGCTCACCACGTTCGAAATTCCCTTCGATACACCTGAAAAAAATCATACGGATACCTAAAACAATCAAAGCTGCCGCTGGCCAGAAGCAACGACCGTCGCCCACCCACCGCTACGCCCCCCGAATCAACATACAAAACTATCGAAAACTGTAAGGTCATTCCCAATCTTGATTGAGAATGATTCGCGTTTACGTTAGATTGGCGCCCTGTCCTTTGACAAAACGGAGCGAATCTATGGCTGAGGTGCTTGTCCGGCGAGAGCCTTCAACAGCGATGCCGATAGCGGTTCTCAGCGCCGCAGGCGCCTGTCCCACGGTCTCGCGCCGCACTCGCGCCCACCCGCGCCCGGTGAATTGGGAGAAGGGCACGCTGCTCGACGTGCTAATCGAGCACCGACCGATGCTCGTCAATCTGGCGCGCGGTTTCGTGGGTTGCGCGAGTCTCGCGGAAGACGTGGTGCACGACGTCTTCATCAAGCTGGTCGACTTTCCGGATCAGGACGCGGTGCGGCAACCGGTCGCCTACGTCACGCGCATGGTGCGCAACGCGTCGATCGACGCCTTTCGCCGCCAGAGCCTCGAAAACACCTATCACGCCGACGAAGACGACGGCCTGCACGTGCCATCACCGGAACCCTCGCCGGAAGCCGCGCTGCTCGTAAGGGACACGCTGCGGCACGTCTACAACGCGCTCGAGCAACTGCCGCCGCGCAGTCGCGCCGCATTCGAAATGGTGCGTCTGCGCGAAGAAACGCTGCAAAGCACGGCGCGCGCACTCGACGTCTCGCAGACGCTGGTGCATTTCATGGTGCGCGACGCGGAGAAGCATTGCGCTGATTGCCTCGACGCCTGCAATCGCGGCGAGGCGGGTCCCGCGTTTTGCAGTGGCCGCGCGCGTCGGCGGTAAAAAAGCGCGCACTCCAAACGTCAACTGAATAGAAGCGGTGCGCGCGCAACACGCGGACACCGCTGTGCCGGGACATGCGAGCGCACTGTCCGGGCGCCTTCTGACCTTTCATCGACTGAGCCTTTCATCATGACGCAAGCACAGCAGACCTCCAGCACGGCAGCAGGCGAGGCGGACGACCTCGCCTACACGGTCGTCATCAACGACGAAGAGCAGTACTCGATCTGGCCGACATTCCGCGACGTGCCGGCCGGCTGGCGCGAAGTGGGCGTGAGTGGTCCGAAAGCCGAATGCCTCGCGCACATCGAGACGGTATGGACTGACATGCGTCCTGCCAGCTTGCGCCGCCACATGGACGGAACGGCGTAAAGCGCGCGCAGTGAAATCCGGCGGCCTCGGGCATGCTCCCGGCCACGCCGCTCCAGCAAAAGGATTCAGAGTATGACCATGCTTTCCATGCCGCTGCCCACGCTCGCCGATCTATCGATCGAGCCCGGTCTGCCGACTATCGTCTCGCCGCGCGCGGGCGCCGCAATTTCATTGGAGGAAGCGGCGCCGCTGCTGCGCGCGATAGTCGACGACACGCTTGAGCGCGCGGGCGGTGTTCTGTTCACCGGTTTCCACGTGGGCTCGATCGACGCGTTTCAACGTTTCGCGGGATCGTTCGGGCATCCGCTGATCGGCTATGAATTCGCCTCGACGCCGCGCAGCCAGGTGGAGGGCGCGGTTTACACGTCGACGGAATATCCGCCGCATCGCTCGATTCCTTTGCATAACGAACAGTCTTACACGCGCGAATGGCCGTTGCGTATCTGGTTTCACTGCGCGCTGGCTGCACGCTCAGGCGGCGCGACGCCGATCGCCGATAGCCGTGCGATCTACCGTGCGCTCGATCCGTCGCTAGTCGAGCGCTTTACGAAGCGTGAACTGCTCTATGTGCGCAATTTCGGGCAAGGGCTCGATCTGCCCTGGGAGCAGGCGTTCGGTTCGGACGACCCGCGCACGGTCGAGCAGATTTGCCGCGCGCGTGGCATCGAGTGCGAATGGCGCGATAGCGAAGACGGCGAACTGCTGCTGCGCACGCGCGAGCGTTGCCAGGCGGTAGCGCGTCATCCACGCACGAGCGAGCACGTCTGGTTCAATCAGGCGAACCTGTTCCACCTTTCGTCGCTCGATGAAGACATGCAGGAGGCGTTGATCGACTCAGTCGGCCTGGAAAACGTGCCGCGCAACGTCTATTACGGCGACGGTGAACCGCTCGAAGCGGACGCACTCGCGGAGATCCGCGGCGTGCTCGATCAGCAACGTATCGTGTTTCCGTGGCTGACCGGCGACGTGCTGATGCTCGACAACATGCTCACCGCGCATGCTCGCGATCCGTTCGAAGGGCCACGCAAAGTCGTGGTGGCGATGTCACGAAGCTATAGCGAAGCCGAAGGCGAAAAACGGATGGCTGCGCAATGACGGAATCGCAGGGCGTGGCGCTCGCGGCGCATTCGCTGACGGTCGGCTATCGCGATCACGTCGTGCTCCACGGTCTGACCCTGAACATCGCGGCCGGCCGCGTCACGGCATTGTGCGGACCGAACGGCTGCGGCAAAAGCACGCTATTGCGCACGCTCGCCGGTTTGCAACCGGCGCTGTCCGGCAGTGTCGATGTCAACGGTGTGCCGCTCGCTTCGCACGGGCGCCGTGTACTCGCCCGCACGCTCACCATGCTCGCGCAGTTCAACCAGATTCCTTCGGGCCTCACCGTACGCGAGTTGGTCGCGTACGGCCGTTACGCGCATGGCGGCTGGCTGCGCGGACTGTCGCGCGCCGACCACGCGGCGATCGACGAAGCGCTCGCGACCAGCGGACTCGCGGCCGACGCCGCGCGCGACGTCGCCGCGCTCTCGGGCGGCGAAAGGCAACGCGCGTGGATCGCGATGGCGTTGGCACAGCAGGCGCCGATCGTGCTGCTCGACGAGCCGACTACGTATCTCGACATCCATCATCAACTGGACATTCTGCGCGAATTGCGTCGATTGAATCGAACGCGCGGCCTCACGATCGTGTGGGTGCTCCACGATCTCAACCAGGCCGCAGCCTATAGCGACGAAATCGTGCTGATGCGCGCCGGCCGCATCGTTGCGCAAGGGTCGCCCGATGCAATGCTCGACCCGCGCCACCTGAACGAAACCTTCAGTGTGCCGATGCTCAAGATCGCGCATCCGCAAACGGGTGCGCCGATGTGCGTGCCGGCGTATGAAGGCGATGCATTGGATATCGCTAGTGCCTGCGCCTCGCTTCGTGAGGAAGCCACGAGCAAGGACCTCGCCGCATGACGACGCTGGCAGCGCGCAAACGCATGCGCCGCAATGCGCCCGCGCTCAACAGCTACCGTGCGCCCGTCAGAAGCCGCGTCACCACGATCCCCGCCGCGCTAGTCGCGTTGATCGTCGTCGTGTCTGTGATGCGTATTACGCCCGGTTATCGCGCTTGGCTCGCCGCGCCGGTAGGCAGCGACGCCGCGCAGCTCGCCGGCATTCTGCTATTCGACCTGAGTGTGCCGCGCATTCTCGCGGCGCTGGTGGCAGGCGGCTGCCTTGCAGTGGCGGGCACGTTGTTCCAGTCGCTGACGCGCAATCCGCTGGCTTCGCCGGATCTTCTCGGCATTACCGGCGGCGCGCAGCTCGGCTTGCTCGCCGCGATGCTGGTGCCGTCGCTGGCCGGCGCGGCATCCGTGCCGCTGCTGTTCGCGTGCGGTCTCGGCGCGGCGGCGTGCGTGGCCGCGGCCGCGGGCGGCTGGCGCGCGACGCCGTTGCGGCTCGTTCTTGCCGGCAGCGTCTGCATGCTGCTGTTCTCCGCGCTGACCACGCTGATTCTTGCGTTCTTCGAGCAGAGCATCGTCGGCGTGTCGTTGTGGGCGAGCGGCAGTCTGTATCAACCTGGCGCGGCCGGGTTGAAGATCGCGGCAACCTGGCTCGTGTTGCCGCTGATCGCGTTGCCGTTCGTGCTTCGCCCGCTCGATCCGCTCGCCCTCGGCGACGATGCCGCCGCGGCGGCCGGCGTTCGCGTGGATGCCACGCGGCTCGCGGCGATGGTGGTGGCGGTGGGTTTCGCGAGCGTCGCGGTCAGTGTCGCCGGACCGCTCTCGTATGTCGGCCTGATCGCACCCAATCTGCTGCGGCAGATACGCGGCGCGAAGTCTTCGAGGCTGGCCGCGCTCGTACCCTTGTCCGCGTTGGTCGGCGGCGCGCTGGTGCTCGTTACCGATAGCGCCGTGCAGGCGCTCGATCTCGACGCGACCCTCTCGACCGGCGTCGCGATTGCCTTCGTCGGCACGCCTTTGATGCTGGCGATGATCCGGAGCGGTGCGGCGTGGTCGGGCGCGTTGCATGCCGGTCATGACCGCGCCGTCGCACGAACTGGCACGCGCCTCGTGCGCATGGTCGATGCGTGGCCCTGGCCGCTCACGGCAAGCATATTGGCGCTGCTCGCTATCGCGATCGTGTGTGCGGGCGCTTCGTTCGGTCCAACGACGATCGGTGTGCAACGTTGGCTCTCCGCCTTCAATCACCGCGACGAGCTGGCGAGAATGCTGCTCGATCTGCGTCTGCCGCGCCTTATCTGCGCATTGCTGGCGGGGGCGCTGCTCGCCGCGAGCGGCGTACTGATGCAAAGCATCGTGCGCAATCCGCTAGCCGGTCCGGAAGTGCTGGGTGTGACGCAAGGCGCGGGACTCGCAACGCTCGCGGCGCTCGTCATGTGGCCGCTCGCGGCACATTCGACGCTGGCCGTCGCGTCGCTTGCGGGCGGCGGCATCACGTTGGCCTTGACGCTCGTGCTGAATCGCCGGCATCGCTATGCGCCGCTCGCGGTTGCGCTCACGGGCATCGTGATCGGCACGCTGTGGACGACGCTGTCGCAATGGCTCATCACCCAGCAAAGCGTGCAGCCCGCGCGCTTCGTGGTGTGGCTGGTCGGTGGCACGTACGGGCGCAGTTGGGGCGAAGTGACCACGCTGCTGCCGTGGTGCGTGCTGTCCGTGCCGGTGTTCGCGCTGCTCGCGCGTCCGCTCGATCTGCTTGCCCTAGGCGACGATCAGGCCGCCTCGCTCGGTTTGCCGATTGGCGTGCTGCGCCCGCTGGTGCTGACCGTGGCGACGCTCGCAGCGTGCGCGGCGGTGGCCGCGGTGGGGCCGGTTGGTTTCATCGGATTGATGGCGCCGCATCTGGCGTCGATGCTCGGCGCGCGTGCTCATCGCACGCGCTTATGGCTGGCTGCGGCGTGCGGCGCACTGGTGCTGGTCGTGGCCGATATCGCCGCGCGCACGCTGCTGGCACCGCGCGAAATTCCCGCGGGTGTGCTGACCGCATTGATCGGTGCGCCTTATCTGCTTGCGCTATTGATCGTGGAGGCGCGTCGCGAGAAGCGGGGCAAACGGTGATGCGGCAACCTGTGCCTGACGAGCGAGCGCGCTGCTTTGCGGGCTTCGCGCCGGAGTCGATCGCGCATTATCTCGAGCATGTGTGGCTCGGTACGCCGAACGTGGTCGATGAACCCGCACTCGCCGTTGGCCCAACCGCAAGGCTGACTGTGATCCCTGTTAGTGAACTGGCCAACCATCGCACGGAATTGCTCGATGCGATGGTCAAGCTATACGGCGGCGAGCGCGAAACGCATGCACGCGCGTTGCTGTCGCAATGGACCAAGTACTACTTCGGTTTCACTGCGACCGCCGGATTCGTCGCGGCGGCGTTGCTGCGCAGGCCGCTCGTCATGTCGCCGGATAAAACGCATGTCGTGCTACGCGACGGCCTTCCCATCGCCGCGTATTTCGCACGCGATGCACTGCAGCCCGTCGAATGTGAACCTGCTCGCCGATATGCGCCGCTCGTCGAGCACTTGAATGCGGTGATCGAGACACTGTGTGCGCTGACTCGAATCGCGCCGCGCGTTTTGTGGAGCAACGCAGGCAATCTGCTGGACTACCTGTTCGAACAGTGCGCGCCGCAATTCGATTTGAGCGACGACATGGCATGGCTGTTCGGTCCGCTTGGTGCCAATGGCGAGGCCAATCCGCTGCGTCTGCCGGTGCGTCAGGCAAAGCCGCGCGCCGCCAGTTTGCCGAACCCGTTCAGCGCACGGCGCGTGTGCTGTGTACGTTATGAAATTCCCGGAGAGACGCAACTGTGCGGACGCTGCCCCCTGCTATTGACAATGAGCGATGCGGAGATCGCATTGCAGACCGCGTCACGATGACGAGGGTGGCGTCATCGGCGCCCACGCCACGTCATGCGAATAAAATCCCGCGTTTCGGGCAGCTTTGCGTGACCGCCGCTGTGGCGGCAACGTTGTTTTCCAACTCATATGTGTTCGCACAAAGCACTAGCACTGCCGCGGCCGCAACGAAAACAGGCCTCGCAACTCGCGTGGCAAACCCGAAAACGTCGCAGGAAACCTGCACACCGCTTGCCGACAATCCGATCATCTCGCAAGCGAGTCCGACGTTGCCCGCACAGCCAAAGCGTATCGTCGTGCTCGAATTCATGTTCGCCGAAGACCTCGCGGCAGTCGGCATCACGCCGGTCGGCATGGCCGATCCCGAGTACTACCCGGTGTGGATCGGCTACGACAATGCACGTCTCGCATCGGTGCCCGACATTGGCACACGGCAGGAGCCGAGCCTCGAAGCGATCGCGGCAGTAAAACCTGATCTGATCCTCGGCGTCGGTTTGCGCCATGCGCCGATCTTCGCGGCCCTTGAACGCATCGCGCCGACCGTACTGTTCAGATACGGCCCGAACTTCACCGAAGACGGCGCCCACGTCACGCAACTCGATTGGAGCCGCAAGATTCTGCGCACCATCGGTTGCCTGACTGGACGCGAAGAGGCGGCGCGTGCCGTCGAGGCGAAGGTCGATGCCGGGTTCGCCCGCGACGCTCAACGCCTCGCCGAAGCCGGCCGCCGTGGCGAACAGGTGGCCTGGTTGCAGGAATTGGGCTTGCCGGACCGCTATTGGGCGTTCACGGGCAACAGCACGGCGGCGGGTGTCGCGCAGGCGCTCGGACTCGATCCGTGGCCCGCCGAAGCGACACGCGAAGGCACCGCATACGTGAGTTCGGAAGATCTATTGAAGAAGCCGGCGCTGACCGTGCTGTTCGTCAGCGCGACTGGAAAAGATGTCCCGCTCGCCACCAAACTCGATTCGCCGATCTGGCGTTTCGTGCCGGCTCGAAGTTCGGGGCGCGTTGGGCTTGTCGAGCGCAATATCTGGGGATTTGGTGGGCCGATGTCGGCATTGCGGCTCGCCGATACGATGACGGACGTGCTGTTGTCCTTGCCGAAGCCCGCAGTAAAGAAGTAAGCGACCCACGCTCCAACAAGCAGAGCGCAGAAAAAACAGCGCTCTGCTTACAGATCTCTCACCTCATCATCCCATCGTACCGTTGCCCACAGCCGGGCTCAGCACCGCCTGTGCCGAACCATGCGTCTCGCTGACGATACTGCCGTTTTCCAGCTTCAACACCCGGTCCGCGAGATGGAAGTAACGGTCGTCGTGACTGATCACCAGCACTGTCTTGCCGCGTGAACGCAACTCCGGCAGCAGTTGCTCATAGAACACCGCTTTGAATTGCGGATCCTGATCCGCCGCCCATTCGTCGAACAGATAAAACGGCCGGTCTTCCAGATACGCGACCACCAGTGCGAGGCGTTTGCGCTGTCCCGTGGAAAGCGCTCGTGTGGAGAATGCGCCGTTCACGACCTGCACCTTGTGATCGAGCGCGAGCTTCGCGACCAGCGCGTTGGCTCGGGCATCCTCCTGCGCGCGCGAGGCGTCGTTCGGATCGACGATGCCGAGCAGCGCGTCGAAAAGATGAAAATCGTTGAACACGGCGGTGAAACGCTGGCGATATGCGGCGCGTTCCGCAAAGCCGACTGGCTTGCCGTCCAGTTCTATCGTGCCGTCTTCGGGTTCGTAGAGGCCGGTCAGCACTTTTGCGAGCGTGGTCTTGCCACTGCCGTTGCCGCCGACGATAAATACCAGTTCGCCCGGCCTGAAGGTCAGATTGACCGGCCCGACGCGGAACATCCGCTCATCGCGCTCGTGGAAGTACGAGTGTGTGACATTGCTGAGCGTAAGCGTGCGATACGGCGCATGCGAAGCGTTTTCGTCGGGCGGCGGCGAGATGCGCAGCGCGCCGAATTCACCCATCACTTTCTCGATGCGATCGAGCGAGACGCGCGCGGCGTTCAGCGTCGGCACATTGTTGAGCAGGCCGTCCAGCGGCAGCAGCATGAACAGGAACACGACCACGTAGCCCGAGGCGGACGGCGCGTCGGCATGCACGCCGAGCGCCGGCCAGAACGCCGCGACGCCGAGAAACACGTAGAACAGGAACACGATCCAGCCGACCCCGACCGCATAGGCGCTGAACGCCCGGCGCCGATGATCGCGTACTTCGTCGATCGCGGAGCCGAGCTGGCCGTCCACGAATTGACGCGAACGCGCCTGGTGCAGCTTCAGTTCCTTCGCGCCGGTGAAGAGCGCGCCGAGGTAGCCGAACAGCTTGTCCTGAGAGCGGCCCGCGGCTTCGAGCGAGGCGATCGCGCGCTTATCGCCGGCGTGATAGCCGAGCGAGCCGACCAGGATCGCGGCGAGCGCGAGCAGGCAGACCGGCCACGATAGCCACGCGAGATAACCCAGGCAACCGAACACGATCGAGCCGTGCATCACGAGATTGGGCAACGCGAAGAACAGCATCGAGACGTTGGTGGCGTCGTCGGTCAGCACGGATTGAACGGGCGCCGCGCCGATCCGCTCGACATCGCGCAACTCGGCTTCGGCCACACGCCGCGCGACGTGTTCGCGCAACTGCGCCATGGTGTCTTGCGAAAGCCGCGCGAACAGCACGCCGGTGATGACACGCGTAACGAGCGCGACCACCGCGCACAACGCGAAACGCATGGCGAGCGACATATCGGCGGCGCCCGCTTGCGACAGCGCGCGGCTCAAGGTCGCGACTAGCAGCACACTGGCGATGCCGTTCAGCACGCAGGCGCTCAACGCGATCGCGAACGAGCCGCGAGAGCGCTTGAGCAGCGCCACGATCAGGCGCATGGCGGGCTTGGCCGTGGAGCGGGAGGGAGAGGAAGAAGACGAGGGTGGCGCGTCGTGGCGCTCGTTGGCAGCGGTCATCGGCAAGGTGTCGCAGTGGGTCGCAATGGATCGGTAAATCGCAGCGCATGCGTGCATGCGGCCATTCAGCGGGGCGCGAAGACTCGCCCCTCGCCTGATAGACGAATGGGCGAAGCAAACATTTACCGTGCGCAGCGATCTGCCACGACGAAATGATGCAGTCCAAATAAAACGCCATGCGCGGTAAAAATTTGCGATTGCGGATCGTCACACCAATGAAGCGGCCCATTGCGGCCGGCGACTTGGCCGAAGCGGCCGGTTTTAACGGATTTCATGCCCATGACGAGCTTCCCGATTGCGTTGCACCACCAGATCCGCGCCATGGCGCGCATCGATCCCGCTGCGCCCGCACTGGCGTCATTCACGCCGTACACTGTGCGCTTGACGCGCGGGGAACTGGATAGTCGCGCGGCGCGTCTTGCCGCGCGACTGCGCGCCGCGGGCGTGACGACTGAAGTGCGCGTCGGCGTGTGCGTTGCGCGTTGCTGCGATCTGTTCGTGGCGTTGCTGGCTGTATTGAAGGCGGGCGGCGTGTTCGTCGCGCTCGATCCGCGTCATCCGCCGGCGCGCCTCGATTGGGTCGCGCGGGATGCTGGGCTCATGCACGGCATCGTCGACGGTTCTGCTGATGCGGCAATGCGCGCGCGTTTCGTTCAATGTTTCGACGTGGCAAGCGTTGCTACGGCAGACACGGCAGATGCGGCGGCGCCATATTTCGACGACGAAGACACGCCGGTGCATCCGCGCGCGGCGGCCTACATGATTTACACGTCCGGCTCGACAGGCACGCCGAAGGCGGTGGCTGTCGAGCACGGTCCGCTCGCCGCGCACGGCGAAGCGCTCGCCGGCTCGTTGCCGATCAGCGCCGCCGACCGTGTGCTGCATTTTGCTTCGGTCAATTTCGACGTCTCCATCGAAGCGTGGCTAGTACCGCTTGCCGTCGGCGGCAGCGTGGTGATCAGCGATCCGCCGCCGTTCGGGCCGGAAACCACGCATGCGTTCATGCTGCGCGAAAACATCACGAATACGACGCTGCCGCCCGCTTATGTGCGCGAGTTCGCGAACGTTTGCGAGCGTCTAGGCGTGCCGCCTTCGCTGCGCACGCTGCTGTTCGGCGGCGAAGCGATGTCGCAAGACAGTTTCGACGAGATTCGCCGCGTATTTCCGTCGGTGCGTCTCGTCAATGGGTATGGACCGACGGAGGCGGTGATCTCGCCGATGCTGTGGCCCGTCGATCCGGGTGTGACGCCGGCGCTAGAAGACGGCAATGGTTTTGCATCGCTGCCGATCGGCTGGCCGATCGGGCGGCGCGTGGCGCGTGTCGATGGCGCGGCGCAACGGGGCGAGGCCGGCGAATTGTTGCTCGGCGGCGTGTGCCTCGCACGCGGCTATCACGGCCGTGCGGCGCTGACGGCGGAACGTTTTTTGCCTGACCCGCACGGCGCACCGGGCGAACGGATTTACCGCACCGGCGACCTCGCACGCGAACGTGACGACGGCTCGTTCGATTATCTCGGCCGCATCGACGATCAGGTTCAGGTGCGCGGCGTGCGCGTCGAGCCCGGCGAAATCGCGGCCTGTCTGCTGACGCATCCGGCGGTGGCCGATGCGGGCGTGCTGGCCGAAGCCGCAGGCGGCCGGACGCAATTGATCGCCTGCGTGGTGCTGCGCGACGCACTCGACGATGCCGCGCTGCAAGCGCATCTCGCCGCGCATTTGCCTCAGGCGTGGATGCCGCAGCGCATCGCGCGCTTCGAGCGTTTGCCTTATACGCTGAATGGCAAGCTCGATCGCGCCGCCTTGCGCGACTTCGTTGCTGCGATGCCGGTTGTGGCCGATGCGCATCATGTCGCGCCTCGCACCGCCACGGAAACGCGCCTGGCGGTGCTTTGGCAAACGCTGTTGAACGGCGCCGCGCCGATTGGCTGCACGGATCGATTCTTCGCTTGCGGCGGCGATTCGCTCACGGCGATGCAATTGCAAGCGGCGATTCGTATCGAGTGGCGGGTGAATCTGCGGCTCGATGCGCTGTTTGCCGATCAACCGCTCGAAGCGCTGGCGCGACTGATCGACGAGAGCGAGCCCGAAACAGCGGCAGGTTCGCATTCGATCAACGTAGTGCATACCGCCGACGCGCCGTTCGTCGACCGTCCCGCCTCGTTCGCGCAACAGCGCTTCTGGGTGCTCGCGCAAACGCAGGACGCAGGCGCGGCGTACCACGTCGCCGTGCAATGGAATGTGCGGGGTGCACTCGAGTTTGGCACGCTGCAACGCGCGCTCGACTGTGTCATCGCACGTCATCAGGCATGGCGAACCACGCTGGTCGAGTCCGATGATGGAGTCGTCGTGCAACGCATTCACGCACGCTTGCCGGTGCCGATTGCGTACATTGATTTGCGCGCCGAGAGTGAGGTCGAACGCGTTGCGCGATTGGCGGCGTTCGCGGAACAGCACGTTGGCGCGGCCTTCGATCTATCGAAAGGGCCATTGGTGCGCGCCGCGCTTGTCACGCTAACCGACAACACGCAGCGTTTCCTGTTGACCACGCATCATTCGATCAGCGACGGCTGGAGCTCACGCTGTGCCTTCGACGAACTGCGAACATCCTACACCGCCTTCGCGATGGGAAGCGAGCCGCAGTTGCCCGCACTGACGGTGCAGTACGCCGACTACGCGCAATGGCAACGCGACTGGCTTGCCGCGGGCGAAGGCGCACGGCAACTGGCGTACTGGCGCGATGCACTGCGCGATGCACCCGAACCACTCGCGTTGCCGCTCGACCGGCCGCGCTCACCGGAACACGACTATCGTGGCGGCCGTCTCGCGCTGCGCTTACCCGAAGCGCTTTCCGAAGCCGTGCGCGAGACGGCGCGACGCGCGCGGGCGACCCCGTTCACGGTGCTGCTCGCCGCTTTCGACGCGTGGCTCTATCGTTTGACCGGCACGACCGATGTCGTCGTGGCCGCGCCGATCGCGCATCGGCAGCGGGCGGAGACCGTGCCGCTGGTGGGTCTCTTCCTCAACACGCTTGCGCTACGAACGCGCGTCGCGCCGGACCAATCGTTCGCCGCGTTGCTCGACGGCGTGCGCCTTTCCACGTTCAATGCGTTCGCGCATCAGGATGTGCCCTTCGATCAGGTGCTCGACGCCGTCAAGCCGCCGGTGCGGCGCGGCGATGCGTGGCTGAAGGTCAAGTTCGCGCAGCAGTTCGATCTGGAGTTGACGGCTGAATTGCCGGGCGCCTCGGTGCGCATGTCACCGGGTCTCGATCTCGCCGCCCGCTTCGATTACGCGCTCGATTTCACCGACGACCCGCGCGGCATCGAACTGGTCGCCGCGTACGCGCTCGACGGTATCGACGAGGCGACCGCTCGCGCGTGGCTCCATAGCTACGCCGCGCTCGTCGCGGATGCCGTGCGCGATCCTCAGTGCGCGATTGCTGAACTGGATTGTGCGGATAGCGCCGAATATCGATCCGCGCGACGCGGACGCGAATTTCAACCGGCGGCTGGCAACGTGCTCGCGCTGTTCGCGCGCTATGTGCGTGAAACGCCGCATGGTGTGGCACTCGCGGACGTCGATCAGCAACTCACGTATGCCGAACTCGACGCGGTGTCCGACCGAATCGCATTTGCTTTGCGGCAGCGTGAGGTTGGCGCTGAACAGGCGGTGGCGGTGTGTATCGAGCGCTCGGTGCGCTTTGTGGTCGCGCTGATCGGCGTGATGAAGTCCGGTGCGTACGTTGTGCCGCTCGATCCCGCGGCGCCGAATGAGCGCTTGACTACGTCTGTCGATACCTGTGGCGCGCGCTGGATTTTGACAGCCGGTCAAGCGGTCACCCCGTTAGGCGGCGCGGCCGCGCTCGACTTCGATGCGCTCACGCAAGCTGCATCGCCGGCGAGCGTGGATGACTCGATCGCATCGCACATGCCACCGTTGGCCGATCAAGCCGCCTACCTGATCTTCACCTCAGGCTCGACCGGCACGCCCAAGGGCGTCGTGATTTCGCACGGTGCGCTGGCTGATTATGTCGAAGGCATGCTGGACGAACTCGCGTTCGCCGCGAACGCTTCGATGGCGATGGTCTCCACCGTCGCGGCCGACCTCGGCCATACGACGCTATTCGGCGCGCTGTGCTCGGGCCGCACGCTGCACCTGTTGCCCGCGCAATGCGCGTTCGATCCCGATCGCTTCGCCCACGAAATGCACAGGCGCAACGTCGGCATTCTCAAGATCGTGCCGAGCCACTTGCACGCGTTGCTCGACGCGCAGCATCCCGCCGACGTGCTGCCCGCACACGCGCTGGTGACGGGTGGCGAAACGCTGCCGTGGTTGCTGGTTGAGCGGATCGCTGCGCTCAAGCCCGCCTGCCGCGTTATCAATCACTATGGCCCGACTGAAGCAACCGTAGGCGCATTGACATGCGATACGTCCGCGCCGGAGCAAGCGGCATTGCGTGCGCCGAGCACGCAAGCGGCACACGCCGTGCCGCTCGGTCTGCCGTTGCCGAACGCCTACGCATGTGTGCTCGACAACAGCGGCGCGAGCGTGCCGCCAGGCGCAATCGGAGAGTTGTATCTTGGCGGCCCGGGTTTGGCACGCGGCTATCTGGGTCGTCCTGCCGCAACCGCCGAGCGTTTTGTACCGAATCCTTTCGTGCCAGGCGAGCGACTCTATCGAACCGGCGACCGCGTCAGACTGCGCGCCGATCGTCGACTGGATTTTCTGGGCCGGCTCGACGACCAGGTGAAAATTCGCGGCTACCGTGTCGAGCCGGGCGAGGTCAGTGCGGCGCTGCGCGCGCTCGAAGGCGTCGCTCAGGCCGAAACGCTTGCCGTGGAGCATGACGGGCGTTTGCGTCTGGCGTCGTTTGTGGCGATGACGAGCGGAGCGCGTTTTGACGAAGCCGCGTTGCGCGCGGCGTTGAGCATGAGCCTGCCGGATTACATGGTGCCGGCGGTGTTGCAGCAGGTCGCCGCGTTG